>NZ_JBGCCM010000013.1:0-269819 GCF_041262085.1 Catenulispora sp. GAS73 | reverse complement strand
GTCACTGCGCATGTCGTAGGCGGCAATCGTCGTGCGTGGTGGGTGCCTTGAGGCCTCCGGCGGGCGCTCTACAGCGAGGGGGCGACCCGCGCGTCGGGCTGTTTGGCGGCGGTCCGCGACTGGTCGGCTTTGTATCCGCTGTTGCCTGCGTTGCGTTGTCCGGTGGCGGTGTTGCTTGTGGTCGCCGGGTTCTGGGTCCCTCGCCGCGTCGTCGCCGTAGACGGAACCAGCCCGGTCTGGTGGTGTCCAGCCGCATCGCTGCTGCTGTGGTCGTTCTCCGTTCGGCTGGACACCACCGGCCCGGGCAGGTTGGCAGAGCCCGCCGACGCGGCGAGGGACCCAGAACCAACACCCCGCATGGTCCTTCGGACACGACTCACCACGTGGTCGGCCACGCTGGCCCGTCACCACCCTCACCACTCCGCCCCCGCAACCTCCAACCTGCGCCCGCCCCGGCTCTCACTCCGGCGCCGAGCCTCCCGCCGCACCCATCCGGGGATCAGCGCCGCAGCGCCGCCGCCGATCAGTAGTACGCCCGCCAGTGCCCTCGTCTTTCGTACCGGCACCGGGCCCGTCGATGGCGATACCAGCAGCTGCGTCCGCACTCGGTCTCCGGCGTCGACTCCGACTCGGTTCTGTAGGTCGTCGAGGTCTGCGTTCAGGGCGTTCAGCAAGATCTTCAGCGACGATGAGGCCGCTGCGACGCTTGGTCCGTCTGCCGTGATGTCCAGGCGCGGCAGCCAGTAGTACGGCTCCTGCGTTGTTCCGCTGTTGCGGGGCGTTAGCGAGTAGCCCGCCGCCATGCCTGCCGCGTGTAGCTGCGCGGCGCTCGAATCGCTTGACAGGCCCTCGGCGATCAGGGCCGCCGTGGCTGCCAGCGAGGCCTTCTGGTCCGCGTAGGGGTTCGGGTTGTCCGCCTTCGCCTGCTCCACTGCCGGGGCCTCGACCTGGACCACCGCCTGTGTTCGGTAGCGGGGTGCGGGGTGGGTTGCGGCGTAGCCGCCGGCCATCGTTGCCGCCAGGATCGGCACTGCCAGCCACCAGGCGCGCGCGCGGAGCCGCACCTCGCGGGCCACGCGGGTGTTGCGCCAGCCCTGCGTCGTGCTGCGGCCGCCGAGCTCGTCGTGCGCCCTCACACTCGCCCCCTGTCGGCTGGGTCGCGGGTGCCGGTGGTGGCTCGCGACGACGTTCTCGATGATGCAGGCCGGTGGGGCGGTGCGGAAGGCTGTCGGCGGAGGGAGATCCCCTCAACCGCGACCTTGTCCGTTTCCTTCCCCGTGGCCTTATACGGCCCTATCATGGACCACCGTCGGGTTCCGTTTGGGATTCGGCACGCGGGCCGAAGCGAAACGTGGGGGGACCATGGATCTCGGCACGATGCTGCGCGTCATGCTGCGGCGATGGTACGTGTCCATCCCCGCGCTGATAGTGGCGGTCGCCCTTCCGGGGGCGGCTTGGACGATGATCTCGTCCACGTATCAGACCACGTCGACGATCAGTCTTCTGAACTCGTCGGCGGCTGCCAGTGCGAACCAGCGGACCGGGAATCCGTTCCTTGCTTTCGACAGTTCGCTGACGCCGATGGCGGACTTTCTGGCGCGCCGCCTGGGTTCCGATCAGTCGGCGGCCGATCTGGCCGCGCGGGGGGTCGTCGATCCGGCCTCGGCCGAGCTCGCGCCGAATGCCTCCGGGCCGTTCCTCACCCTGACTGTGAGCGGCAAGAATGAGAACCTGGTGCTGACCGAGCTGCAGACGTTCGACAAGTACGCGATCGAGCAGCTCGCGGTGATCCAGACCAGCACCACGGCCTCGCTGCCCAGCTCGACGCTGATCCGTGCGGTGGTCGTGGTGCCGCCGCAGAAGCCGACGACGTCGATGAAGAAGAAGTTCGAGGACGTGGCCGGGGCCGGGGTCTTCGGCCTGGCGATCCTGTTCCTCTCGGTCTTCGGTAGCGAGGCGATGGCGCTGCGCCGGGCCCGCGAGCGGGCCGGCCAGCCGCGACGCCGGATCGGTTCCGGAAACGGCAACAGCAACGGCACCGGAACCGCGAGCGCCGGCAACGGCACCCTGGCCCGGCGCACCCCGGCCCTGTCCTCCGCCTCCCAGCTCCCCCGCTACCGCGATCCCGAGTTCGATCCAGAGGACGAGGATGAAACCGAGCCGTGGATCGACATCGAGCCGCTCCCGCTCGAACACCTCGCGGTCACCGATCGCGATCCGGGCTCGCGCTGACGGGCGGCGGGACGTGAGCGCTCCGGCGCCTCCGCGCCTGCGTCGCCCCATCCGCCGCGGCGGCGACGTCACCCCGGCCCGCAAGCCCGAGCTGGCCGTGCCGGATGCGAAACCCCCGAAGCGGGATGCCACCTCGATCCTGACCGTCTACGCCGTCCTGGTGATGCTGGCCCCGGCCACCCAGACGTTCGCCAACCTCGGCGCCCTGGGTGCCCCGGCGACCATCTTCTCGGTCCTGGCTCTTCTGTGGTTCCTGGCCGGACGGCTCACCGGGCGCCTCAGCCTCGACCCGGGATCCAGCTCGGTGCGCAAGGCGATGTGCGTCCTCACCGTCGCCTTCACGCTGTCCTACATCGGCCTGTCCGGCCGCTCGGCCAGCCCGCTGGAGACCCAGGCCGCCGACAGGGCCCTGATCCTCATGCTGATCTGGTGCGGCCTGGTGGTCGTGGCCTCCGCCGGGATCACCGAGCGGGCCCGCCTGGAGGTCCTGCTGCGCCGGCTGGTCCTGCTCGGCACGGTCGTGGCCGTGATCGGCATCTTCGAGTTCTTCTCCGGCTGGCAGCTGACCGAGCACGTCATCATCCCGGGGCTGGCGACCAACAGCGACCCGGCCGCCACCGGCGCCCGCGGCGGTCACCTGCGCGCGCAGGCCACCACCACCCAGCCGCTGGAGTTCGGCGCGGTGATCGCGGTCCACCTGCCCTTCGCCCTCCAGCAGGCCGGCGACGCCGCGCGGTGGGGCTCCGGGCTGAAGAACATGCTGCGCCGCTACGGCCCGGTGACGACCATGATCATCAGCCTGCCGATGACGGTGTCCCGCACCGCGATCATCGGCCTGGTCGTGGTCCTGGCGGTGCTGATGCCGTCCTGGCCCAAGGCCCGGCGCCGGCCCGCCTACCTCATGACGCTGGTCGGGGCCGCGGCCGTCCGGGTCCTCGTCCCGGGCCTGCTCGGGACCATCCTGGTGCTGTTCTCCTCGGCCTCCGGAACCTCCGACAACAGTTCGCAGGCCCGCACGAAGGACTATGCGGGTGTCGCGCCGTACATCAAACAAAGGCCGTGGTTCGGCCGCGGCCCGGCCACTTTCATCCCGAGCCTCTACCGCTACACCGACAACTACTACCTCCTCGCGCTCGTCGAGGTCGGCGTCGTCGGGGTCCTGGCCGTGCTCGTCATCTACTTCACCGGCATCCGCGCCGGACGGCTGGGCCGCAAGCTGAGCGTGGACGAGCCGTATCGCGACCTCGGCCAGTGCTTCGCCGCGGCGTTCGCGGTCATGCTCTTCATCAGCGCCACCTTCGACACGCTCAGCTTCCCGATGCTCAGCGGACTGCTCTTCCTCCTCTTCGGCTGTTCGGGTGCTTATTTAGGCATAGCCCGCTCGGAAGCCGCCGCCAGAGCCCGAGCCCAGGCAGGTACCGGATGAGCCAGACGCAAGCCGCCCCGGAGTCGCTCGGCGACCGGGTCCGCTCCGCCGCCAAGTGGAGCCTGATCAACACCCTGCTGATCCGGATCGGCACCTTCGCCACCGGCGTGATCCTGGCGCGCGGCGCGCTGACGCCGCGGGACTGGGGCCTGTACGCGGTCGGCGGCGTCGCGCAGGCGGTGCTGCTGTCGTTCAACGAGTTGGGCGTCAGCCTGGCCGTGGTGCGCTGGGACCGCGATCCGCGCACGTTCGCGCCGACGGTGGTCACCCTCGCGACGGCGTCCAGCACGCTGCTGTACGTCGCGCTCTGGTTCCTGGCACACGACATCGCGATCATGCTCGGCTCCCCCGACGCGACCGGTGTGCTGCGGATCCTGTGCTTCGCCGTGGTCGTCGACGGAGTAGCGTGCGTCCCGAACGCCGTGCTGATGCGCGAGTTCCGACAGCGCGCGCGACTGACGATCGACCTGCTGACCTTCGTCGTGAGCTCCGGCCTGACGCTGATCCTGGCGTTCCGCGGCTGGGGCGCGTCCAGCTTCGCCTGGGGCGGTGTGGCCGGCGTGATGGTCGCGCTGATCGGCTGCGGTATCGCAGCCCCCGGATATCTGCGGCCGGGCTGGGACCGCGCGGTGGCGGGCGAACTCGTCCGTTACGGCGCCCCGCTGGCCGGCGCGAGCCTGTTCGTCCTGGCGACGATGAACACCGACAGCGCGGTGGTCGGGGCGACGCTCGGCCCGGTGGCGCTGGGCCTGTACCGGGTGGCGTTCACGATGTCGAGCTGGCCGGTCCGGGCGATCTCCGAGACCGCGCGCCGCGTTTCCTTCGCCGGTTTCTCCCGCGCTGCTGTCTCCGCGCAGACCCTCACCGACGGGTTCACCAGCGGACTGTCGCCGCTGCTGATCGCCTCGGTCCCGGCCTGCGCGCTCCTGACGGCCCTGCCGGGCCCGATCATCCGCTCGGTCTACGGCGACCAGTGGACCGGCGCCGCCGGGGCCCTGCGGTACCTGGCGATCCTCGGCCTGCTGCGGATCATCTTCGAGCTCTGTTACGACTTCATGGTCGCCGCCGGACGCTCCCGGGCACTCCTGACCGTCCAGGCGATCTGGCTGGCCGCGCTGATCCCCGCGCTCATCATCGGCGCGCACCGGCACGGCATCAGCGGCGTGGGCCTGGGCCACGTCATCGTCGCCGCGGGCCTCATCGGCCCGGCCTACCTCCTGACGTTGCGCGCCGTGGGCATCCACCCGCTGCGCGTCTTCGCGGTCGCCTGGCGACCGATCATCGGCGGCGCCGTGGTGGTCGCGGTGGCCATGGCGGTGAACCACGTCGCCGGCGACTCCGACCTCGCGCTGGCCGGGGCGAGCCTGGCGGCGATGGCCGCGTACGTGCCGGTCGCGGTGCCCGCGTCGGCGATGCGGAAGCTGTGGGGCACGGCAGGATCCCGGCTCAGCCGGCGTTCGAAGGCGACGCCGCTGCCCGCGATCGCCGACGAGCGCCTCGCTTCGGGGGAGTCGGCCTCGGTCTAGGTGCGGATCATGCGTCCAGGTGCGGATCCTCGGCTGGTCAGTGGCGTTCATACCTATACATCATTGCCCAGCGGAGAACGTTGACGTACCGTTCTGAACATGAGTGTTCAGTCCAGCCTCCTCGGCCGCTCCCGACGTGCGATGAAGCGGCCCCTGCTCGACGTCGTCGCGGAAGTGCTCCTGGCCCAGCCCGGCGCCTCGCTCGCCGAGGTGGCCGAGGCCGCCGGGATAAGCCGTACGACGTTGCACAAGCACTACGCGACCAGGGACGATCTGGTGCGTGCGGTGGGTCTGCGGGCGACGGAGATCTACGGGCAGGCGGTGGACCGCGTCGCCGACGAGCCCGGGACGGAGGCGGGGCTGCGGCAGCTGCTCGCGGCGATGATCGAGAGCGGGCCGCAGCTGACGTTCTTGTGGCGGAACCCCGTGCTCGACGAGGACCACGAGCTCACCGAGCGGTACCTCGACGCGGAGAAGCGCTGCCTCGCGGTGCTGAACCGGGCGCGGAGCCAGGGGCTGCTCGCCGCGTCGACGCCGGACTGGTGGATGCTGCAGACGGTGTATTCGCTCGTCTACACGGCCGCCGACTCCGTACAGTTCGGGAAGCTGGCGCCGCTCGACGCGCCGGATCTCGCGCTCAGCACTCTGCTGCACGGTTTGGGCGTGCGGGCATGAGCAAGTTCTCTGACTTCTCGCAGACAGCCGGATTCGCGGCGGCCCTCTATACGCAACGCGCCAGCACACGGTATTTGGCCCACGTGCGGCGCGAGCCGATGGCGATGCTCATGACGCGGAAGGGGCGCGAGGATCCGTATGCCATCTACCGGCGGATGCGTGACCGGGGGACGCTGGCCCTGACGCCGCGCGGGAACTGGTCGACGACGAGCCACCGCGTGTGCGACGCGGTCTTGCGGGACCGCAGGTTCGGGGTGGTGCAGGACGAGCAGTTGGACATGTCGTTCCTCGGCATGAACGCGCCGGACCACACGCGGCTGCGGCGGCTGGCCCAACCGGCGTTCAGCCCGAAGACGCTGCCGGCGTTCCGGGCCCGGATCGAGAGCACGGTCGGCGAACTGCTCGACCGCGCGTCCGCGTCCGCCGGCGGACGCTTCGACGTGGTCTCCGGCTTCGCCGCACCGCTGCCGATCAGCGTCATCACCGAACTGCTGGGCATCCCCGACGCCGACAGCCGCGAGTTCGCCGAGCACGGCGCCGTCATCGGCGGCGCTCTCGACGGCATCCAGTCCCTGCGCCAGGCCGCACGCTTCGCCGCCTCGGACGCCAAACTCCACACCCTCTTCGAGAACCTCTTCGCGCTCCGCCGCCGCGAACCAGCCGACGACCTGATCAGCCGCCTGATCGCCGCCGAAGGCGACCAGGTCAAGCCGAGCGAGCTGGAACCCATGGTCTTCCTCCTGCTGATAGCGGGCTTCGAGACCACCGTCAACGTCATCGGCAACGGCATCCTGGCCCTCCTGAACAACCCAGACCAGTGGGAGGCGCTCCGCGCGGACCCCGAACGCCTGGCCCCGAAGGCAGTCGAGGAGGCCCTCCGCTACGACCCCCCGGTCCAGGCGACGAGCCGCATCGCCCTGGAAGACGTCGAACTCGAAGGCCACCACATCAAGCAAGGCCAATGGGTGGTGACCCTCCTCGGCGCCGCCGGCCGCGACCCCGAGGTCTACGACCACCCGGAGCACTTCGACATCGACCGCAAGGACCCAGCCGACCACCTGGCCTTCTCAAGCGGCGCCCACTACTGCGTGGGCCAACCCCTGGCCCGCATGGAGCTGACGATCGCCATGCAGCTGCTGGCCGAACGCATGCCGCAGCTGAAGCTCGCGGGCCCGGTGCGCCGCAAGTCGGGGTCCACGATCAGGGGGCTGCGGCAGCTGCCGGTGAGCGCTGGCTGAGGGGCACGCGAGGCTCTTGCTGGCCAGCCGCCGCCAGCGGCAGCCGGCAGTCACCGATCAGCAACCGGTCAGCGCCCGAGAACACGCCTCCAGCAGCAGTCGAGCAGCGAATCGGCGGCGCGACCGGTGCTCGGTAGCCGGTGAGTCTGCGGTCTCGCGGCAGCATTCAGCCAGCAGCAGCCGAGCGGCAATCAGCCGATCCTTGCCAGCCGGTCAGCCTGCGCTCGATGGTCGGCGGTCGCGCAGCAGCACGCGGCTAGCGGCAGTCGAGCGGCACGGCCAGGGGCTCGCGGCGCGACCAGTACTCAGCAGCTGATCGGCCAGCACTCGGTGCTCGGTCGGCAGCACTCGGCTGGCGGCAGTCGAGCGGCGCGGCCAGGAGTTCGCGGCGCGACCTGTACTCGGCAGCTGGTCGGTCAGCACTCGGTGCTCGGTCGGCAGCACACGGCTAGCAGTCGAGCGGCGCGACTGGGCTTGCGACGCAAGCGGTGCTCGGCAACTGATCGGCCAGCGGTGTTCGATCGGCAGCCAGTCATTAAGCGATTCGCGGCCGTTCGTTCGCGGTCGGCGTGCGCACTCCTACCACCCCCGCCGCCGCCAAGACTGCCACCAAACCCACTCCCGCCCCCGATTCACCGCCGCGCTCACCACCAGCGGCCGCAAATACGGCATCGCCCGCTCCCCCACCGCGCGCCGCACCTTCAGGCCCGCGTACTCCGGCAGCCGTCGGTACTCGGGCCAGCAGTCCTCCGCGAATGCGACCAGTTCCGTCACCGGAACCGTGCCCGTCAGCCCCTTGTCGTACGCGCGCACCGCCCGCCGTAGCGCTTGCCGCGCCAGCCTCCGTCGCATGTCCGCAGCCCACGCCTCGGCGTCCGGTAGGGCGTCGCCGCACTTCACCAGGACCGACTCGAAGGCTGCGCGGCGTTGCCGTAGGTCGTCGAGTTGGCCGCCGAAGTCGACCGTCGACATGTTCGCGCCGTGCCGCCGGTAGTAGGCCTGGTCCGCGCCGCGGATGTGCCCGACGCCGGACACGGACGCGGCGCGCATCCACATCTCGATGTCGCCCGAGTGCGGTAGTGCGGGGTCGTAGCCGCCGATGCGCTTCTGGACCGAGGTGCGGATCACCACCTCCGGCGAGGTGATGCATCCCTCCGCCGTGCGGAAGCGGCGCCGCAGCCACCACAGGCCCGGACGCACCGCCCACTGGCCGTTGTGCCAGTCCGCGCCGCGCGCCGGCGGCAGCGCGGAGCCGTCCTGGAAGGTCAGCGGGTGCCCGTAGACGAACCCGACTGCGGGGTGCGCGTCCAGCAGCGCCGTCGCGCGCACCAGCGCCCCGGGCGTCAGCCGGTCGTCGGCCGACAGCAGGACGCTGTAGTCCCCGTCGGCCCACTCCAGCAGCCCTTCGTTGTACGTCGCGATGTGCCCCCGGTTGGCCTCGTGCACCTGCACCGTGATCCGGGGGTCGGCCGCCGCCAGCTCCCGGGCCCGGTCCGCCGAGTCGTCGGGCGAGGCGTCGTCGATGATCAGGACCCGTACGTCCACGCCGGGCTGTTCGTCCAGCACGCTCCGCACGCAGTCGGCCAAGAAGTGCCCGTACCGGTAGCACGGGATCACGACACTGACACTGCCCATAACAATCCGCCCGGTCCCTCGCCGCTAAAGACTTGCCGTCACAACAGATCAAGATCAAGAACAAGAACAAACCAGCGAGCGGCCGGCCGGCCCCCGCGCCCGAAGACGCGGAACCCGACCGGCCACCAGCCCTACCGAATCCCCGGCTTGTTACTCCGGCTCCCGTAGGAAGGCGACGGCAACACGCCCGGCGCCACCCCCAGCGGCGTCCCCGAGCCCGGTACGTGCGGCGTCCCGCCGGCCACGATGGTCGGCTGGATCACCCACGTCAGCGGCGGCGTCGGATCGTCGTTGTCGACGTTCACGTTCACCGTCACCCGGTACGACGCGTTCCGCGGCAGCAGCCCGTAGGGATGGAACGCCACCACATGCGTCGCCGGATCGAACGTCACGTACCCCGGCATGTTCGTCCCCGCCGACCACTCCTGCCCCGGCACCGGCGCCGCCGTCACCACGGTCATCTTCACCGACGCCGGATCGGCCGTCGGGGGAAGCACCGTCGTGATCGGATGCGCCGGGTCCATCACCGGGTCCACGCGCAGCGCGAGCCGGTTGCCCGCGAGCGTCGGAACCACCGCGGTCCCCGTCGCCCCCGCCGTCCGGGTACCGCTCACCCGCATGCTCGGGCTCTTCAGCGGCGTCGCGGCCGGGCTCGCGGCCGGCGCCGTCGTCTGGAACACCGGATCCACCCAGTAGTTCGTGGCGTTGTAGGTGTTCGTCGGGAACGTGGTCGTCGACCCGTAGGAGTACAGGCCGTTGGAAGTGCCCGGCGCGGTCAGCGGATAGTACGTGTGCTGGTTGGTGAAGTACCCCGCGTCCGCCGCGTAGTGCCCGACGGGAGCGTGGTACGAGACCACGTACGTCGTGTTCGCCGCGATCGACACCGGCGTCGAGAACGACAGGGTCTGCCACCCCGAAGCGCTCTCCCCGGTGAACGTGCCCGTCGCCAGCTGCTGTCCGGTGGCGCTCCACAGCGTCCCGGTGTGCGTGCCGGTGTTCGCAGCACTCTTATAGAACCGCAGCCCGGTCACGTTCCCCGCCAGCGACGACGAGAACTTCACCCCGAGCTCCACCGAGTTCCCGTCCCCGGAGTCCCCGGTCGTGGGCACCGTGGACGACGGCCACAGCGTGCACGGGCACGCCGGCGCCGGCATCGTGGCGGCCGTGGTGAACGACCATGTCACCGGAGCCGTCATCGCGTTCCCGTACGCGTCGTCCGCCTGGATCGACGCCGTGTACCCGGTGCTCAGCCCCAGCGGGCTGTCCGGCGTGAACACGATCGTGTTCGTCGCCGCCGTGTAGCTCACGGACCCGGGCACCGCGGTCCCCGTCCCGTCCTTCACGGTGAAGGTCGCCGTCGTCGGGTCCATGGCCGCGCTGAACGACGCGGTCACCTGCGTCGTCGGAGACACCGCGGTCGCCCCCGACCCCGGCGAGGTCGAGGTCACGGTCGGCGGCGTGGTCGGGATCCCGGTGTTGTCGAACACCGGGTCCACCCAGTAGTTGGTGTCGTTGTAGGAGTTGTTCGGGAAGGAAGTCGACGCCGCGTAGGCGTAGACGCCGTTCCCGCCGGACGACGACGACTGCTGCGCCTGGATCGGCGGCGCGCCGGCCCCGGCGTTCGTGAAGTACCCGGCGTCGGCCGCGTAGTGCCCGACCGGCGCGTGGTACGACACGACGTACGTCGCGTTGGCCTTGATCGACACCGGAGTGGTGAAGTTCAAGGTCTGCCAGCCGGGCTGGGTCACCGTCGCCGTCGAGGCCGGGGTGGACCCGAGCAGGATCCCGTTCGAGGTCCACAGGCTCGCCACGTGGGAGCCGGTGTTCGCCGGGCTCTGGTAGAACCGGACGCCGGTGATCTTGCCGGCGGTCGAGGTCTTGAACTTCGTCCCGATCTCCACCGACGAGCCGTCCCCGCTGTCCGGATGCGCCGGCGAGGCCGTGGACGGGAAGATCACACAGGGGCAGATCTGCGGCCCGATGGTCAGTGTGACCGACTGCGTGGCTCCGATGTCCGCGTTGTCGTCCTCGGACCGCACCTGGATGGTCGCGCTGCCCATCGTGGTCGGCGTCCAGGCGTAGCTCCAGGACACCGAGCCGCCGGCGGTGTGCGTCGTGCTGGCGGCGTTCCACGTGGTGCCGCCGTCCACGGAGACCTCGACCCGAGCCACCACGGTCCCGGCCGTCGGCGCCGCGGTGCCGGTGGCCGTCAGCGGCTTGAGCACCTGCACCGTGGTGCCGGAAGCCGGTGCGGTCACAACCGTGGCCGGACCGGTGGTCCCGGCCGGCAGCGGCGTCCCGACGACCAGCCCGGTCTGCGGGCTGGTCGGCTGCACGCCCTCGTCGGAGAGCATGTTCATGGTCGCCTGCTGGACGTCGCGGTCCGCCGTGGTGCTCTGGTTGGGCGGGTTCGGCGGGTTGGCGACACCGGTGTTGTCGGTGTGCAGGTTGTTCAGGCCCCAGGCCCACTGGACCGTGGCCGTGCCGAACACCAGCGCGTGCGAGGTCTGGTCGCGGAACTCCACCAGACTGTGCGTGGCCTGCCCGGTCGAGTAGCTGTTGCCGTAGTCCGTGCGGAGCTGGTCCACAGTCAGCGTCGTCGAGGACAGGTCGATCTCACCGGGCGGCCGGGTGGAGTCGGCGTAGTCCGAGTCCCACTCGTAGCCGAGCAGACCGTAGGGCGTGCTCTCCGAACCGCTCATGAGGCTCGCGACCGTCGTGTTCCGCCAGACTCGCAAGTTCGAGAACTGCGACGAGAACGTGATCGGCGAGTACTGGTTCGCGTTGACCGAGAACAACGTGCCGGTCAACTGGTCCTCGGGTGCCGCGCCTGACCCTAAGCCGTGCGCGTCCATCCAGGTTCCGGTCCACTGCCCTGTCGGGTCTGGGACTCCGTCCACCGGGGTGGTCCCGTACAGCTTCGTCATCTTGTAGGTCGTCATGGTCCGGTTCGGCGTGTTCGACCCGTCGATGCTGTTCTCCATCCGGGTCCGCCAGAACACCTCGTTGCCCGACATGAAGATCTGGTTCTGGCCCGCGTGGCGCGCCGCCATGACGTTGTTCCACTGAGCCTGGTTCCAGTACTCGTCGTGGCCGGAGGAGATGAACACCTTGTGGTTGCTCACCGACTGCGCATCCGTCGTGGCGTCGATGCCGGAGATGTAGCTGACGTCGTAGCCGTTCTCCTCCAGCCAGTAGATCAGCGAGAACTCCGAGCCGAAGATCCCGTTCTGGCCGATGTCCGGCAGCGGCCGGTTGTAGCTGACGCGGTAGGCGCGTCCGTCCGGCGCCGGGCCGTTGCCGACGTACACGTCCTGGCCGCCGAAGGTGTTGTAGGCCTGCCAGGTCTGGTCGGAGGTCTGCACCACGATGTCGCTGTGGTGCGAGGCGCTGTCCGGCTCCCGGACCACCACCGGCACCGGCATGTAGCCGATCAGCGCGTCGGTGCTGTCCCACTGCTCCAGTGCCACGATGTAGACCCCGGACACCGCGGTGGACGGCACCTGGATCGACACGGTGGTCGGCCAGTTGCCGCAGTCCACCAAGCCGGTGGACTTGTCGGAGTCACACGCCGGCAGGGTGCTGCCGTAGTCGGCCGGGTATGTGCCGGTCGAGGTGTTCATGCTCCAGGACATCATCCGGGAGCCCTTGCCCGCGTAGTACCCCAGCCGGTCAACCTCGACCGCGTACTTCGTCGGCGACTCCACCTTCAAGGTGATCGTGCCGCCGGGCAGGACGCTCTCGCTGTTGGTGAACCCTTGGATGTCTCCGTAGGCACTGGTGTACGTCGCCAGGTTCCCGGCGCCGTCCGTCAGATCCTCCACACCGGAGGTCTGCTGGTTCTCACACGCCACCGCGTTGGAACACGTCGAGGCATGGGCCGGCACGGCCGCGCCCCACACCGTCACCACAGAGGCGACCGCCGCCGCTACGGCGGCGTATACAGGCTTTTTCAGCCCTCTGAAAATTTTGTGCGACATCGTTCGGCAACCTCGTTCGAAGTGCTCTGGTTTGCTACGAACGGCTCTGGTGCGCTGAGAGCGCCCGGGCCAGGGCGGCGACGACGGTCTCCTGCTGCTCCCGCATCAGGTGCGGGTGCAGCGGCAGGGAGAGCGTGTGCGCCGCGACGTGTTCGGCGTGCGGGAACGACGCGTCGGTGGCGAACGCGCCGGTCCGGTGGAGTGGCACCGGGTAGTGGATCCCCGCGCCGATGCCCTCGGCCTCCAGGCCGGCCAGGACCGCGTCGCGCGCGGGGACCTGGACTGTGTACAAGTGCCAGACGTGCTCGTTGCCCGGCAACACGGCCGGCAGCGTGACGTCCTCGACGTCCGCGAGCAGCTTGTCGTAGTACGCCGCCGCGGCCTGGCGTGCGGCGTTCCACTCCGGGAGCCGGCGCAGCTTGGCCCGCAGGACCACGGCCTGCAGCGCGTCGAGCCGGCTGTTGACGCCCGCGATGTCGTGCGCGTACTTCACCAGGCCGCCGTGGCTGCCCAGCTTGCGCACCGTCTCGGCCAGCTCCTCGTCGTCGGTGAGGACCGCGCCCCCGTCCCCGTACGCGCCGAGGTTCTTGCCCGGGTAGAAG
This sequence comes from Catenulispora sp. GAS73, assembly GCF_041262085.1. NCBI lineage: Bacteria > Bacillati > Actinomycetota > Actinomycetes > Catenulisporales > Catenulisporaceae > Catenulispora > Catenulispora sp. GAS73. The sequence continues at coordinate 256,505 of NZ_JBGCCM010000013.1, read as the reverse complement.
CTCGTCGCGGCGATCGCCCCGGGCCCCGAACCGGGCGTCCGGCCCAGGCGGCTGGCGCCCTGGCACTGGGCGGCGTCCTCGACGACTCGGACGTCACTGCCGGCCAGACCGGCGAGCAGTTCCTCGACCGGTGCCAGCTGTCCGTAGAGATGGACCGGCACGATCGCCTTGGTGGCCGGCCGGATCGCGGCCAGCGCGGCGGGGACGTCGATCAGGCAGCTGACCGGATCGCAGTCCACGAACACCGGCTTGGCGCCGATCCTGGCCACCGCGCCGGCGGTCGCGGCGAAGGTGTTCGCCGGGACGATCACCTCATCGCCCGGGACGACGCCGACCGCCCGCAGCGACAGCTCCACCGCGTCGGTGCCGTTGGCCACGCCGACGCAGTGCCGGACGCCGCCGAACGCCGCGTACTCGCGCTCGAACGCCGCCACCTGCGGACCGCCGACGAATCCCGTGGTGGCCAGCACCTCGGCGAACCCGGCCTGGACCGCGTGCGCGATCTCCGCGTGCGCGGCGGCCAGGTCGACCAGGGGTATGCGCGGGCTCATGGATGGCTCCTCCGGTCGGTGACACCGCGCTGCCCGGCGCGGTGGGTGAGTGATCGATGACAGGCGGTGGTGCTATGACGACAGCGGCGAGGGCATCTGCCTTGACCCTCGCCGTCTCCTTTCGCCGCGCTCACCGGAGTGCGGCTCGGTGCGCTAAAGGCTCGGGGCGCCGGACATCCCGCAGTTTGCGGGCCGGATTCCCGACCCACACCTCGCCCTCCGGGACGTCGCGGAGCACCACGGATCCCATACCGACCTGCGACCAGGCGCCGATGTGCACGCCCTCCCGGACCATCGCCCCGGCCCCGATGTAGGCGCCCTCGTCGACCACCACGCCGCCGCCGAGCTTCACCCCGGAGGCCAGGGTCGCGAAGTCCCGGACCACGACGTCGTGGGTCACCACGGCGTGCGGCATAACGGCCACATGCCGGCTGATCGTGGCGTCAGCGGTCAGGACCACCCCGGCCAGGAGCACCGATCCGGCGCCGACCGTCGAGCTCCGCGACACCTGCGCGAAGGGGTGGACGACCGTGGCGTACCGGCGCTCGGGCAGCCCGAGCCGCTCGACGATCTCGGCCCGCGCGAAGTAGTTGCGCGGGTTGCCGACGCAGACCACGAGCCGCACGCCCGGCAGCTCGCGCACCAGATCGACCGGACCCAGCACCTGGTCGGCGATGAGCAGCCCGGGATTCGCGTCGTCGAGGAACCCGGCGAACACGTCGGAGCCCGGATACAGATCACGCACGGCGTCAGCCGTCTCCCGGCCGAAACCACCCGCTCCGGCTATCGCGATCCGTAGTTCAGTCACCGCCCAGCCCCTTCAGCACGGCTACCACGCGGTCCTGCTGGCCGTCGGTCATGCCGTGGAACACCGGCAGGATCAACGAGTTCAGGCTCAGGTCCTCGGTGGCGGGCAGCCGCGGCGTGCTGACGTCCGCGTACGCGGGCTCCAGGTGCGCGGCCATGATGCCGCGGCGCGCGGACACCCCGGCGTCCGAGAGCCGGAGCAGCAGATCGTCGCGGGTGACCGGGAACCGCTCGTCCAGGTGCACCCAGAACGACTGGTAGTTGGTCTGCCCGTATTCGGGGTCCGTCACCGGCGTCAGGCCCTTGATATCGGCCAGCTCGCGCTGGTACCGCGCGGCGAGCCGGCGCCGCTCGGCGACCGTCGGGGCCAGTTTCCGCAGCTGCACCAGCCCGACGGCGGCCTGGATGTCGGTCATCCGGTAGTTGAAGCCGGTCTCCAGATACGCCTCCAGCACCGGCTTGGTACTGGCGTGCCGGTCCGCGGCCGAGACGTTCATCCCGTGCTCGCGCAGCCGCCGCATCCGCGCGGCGAACTCGGCGTCGTCGGTGGTGACCATGCCGCCCTCACCGGTGGTGAGCAGCTTGCGCGGGTGGAACGACCAGGCGGCCACCTGCGCGCCGGCGCCGACCGGCTGGTCCCGGTACCGCACGCCGGCCGCGCATGCCGCGTCCTCCAGCAGTGCGAGACCGCGGTCCGCGCACAGCCCGCGCAAGGCGTCCAGATCCGCCGGGACCCCGCCCTGGTGCACCAGAATCACGGCGCGCGTCCTGGGCGTCAGGACGGCGGTGATCGTCTCAGGGGTCAGATTCCCAGTCACCGGATCCACGTCGGCGAACACCGGAGTGGCGCCGACATACCGTGCCGCGTTCGCGGTCGCGATGAACGACAGCGACGGCACCACGACCTCGTCGCCGGCCTTGACGCCGAGCGCCACCAGGCCGAGGTGCAGCGCGGTGGTCCCGGAGCTCACAGCGACGCCGTGCGCCGCGCCAACCTCCGCGGCGAAGGCCCGCTCGAACTCCGCGACCCGCGGGCCCTGCGCGACCCAGCCGGAGCGCACGGCCTCAGCCGCCGCCTCGGCCTCCTCCTCGCCGAGCCACGGGATCATCACCGGGATCCGCGTCAGGTCCGCGCTCTCGGCGGCTTCCGCGGTCGCGGGGGCCGCCGAGGCCGTCGGGGCCACGGCAGCCACGGGACCGTCCAGCGTCGCGCTCACGAAGAGGCTCCTTCGACCGCGGCCCCGGACCCGGACTTGGCCGCCGCCGCAGCCCGCGAGGCCGCCGCGGCCACACCGGACACCGGCTGCGACTGATCCGGCTGGAACTGCTCAGTTCGCCACCACTCGACCAGGTCCGCGAGGCCTTCGCGCAGCCCCATCTCGGCCTTGAAGCCCAGCCGTGCCTCGGCCTGCGAGGTGTCGGCCAGGCGCCGGGTGACGCCGTTGACCGCGCGCGGCGGCCCGTACTCCACCGGCAGATCCGAGCCCATGACCTCCAGCAGCGTCTTCGCCAGGTCGTTCAGGCTGGTCTCGACGCCGCATGCGATGTTGAACACCTCGTCGGTGAGGTCCGACGCTGCGGCCAGCACGTTAGCCCGCGCGATGTCCGCGACGTGCACGAAGTCCATCGTCTGCGTACCGTCGCCGAGGATCAGCGGCGGCGTTCCCGAGACGATGCGCTCCATCCAGCGGATCAGGACCTCGGTGTAGAGGCCGTGGATGTCCATGCGCGGGCCGTAGACGTTGAAGTAGCGCAGCGCCACATAGTCGAGCCCGTACATGCTCTTGAAGCTGCGGAGCATCGCCTCGTTGAAGGCCTTCGCCGCACCGTAGAACGTGTCGTTGTTGTAGGGGTGGTGGCGTTCGTCGGTCGGGAAACGCTCGGCCAGTCCGTAGACCGAGGCCGACGACGACGCCACAACCTTCTTCACCCCGGCCGCCGCGGCGGCCTCCAGCACGTTGAACGTGCCGTCCACCAACACCTCGTTGGCCAGCCGCGGCTCCTCGGCGCACTGCGTGATCCGGATCGCCGCCAGGTGGAACACCACGTCCGTGCCCGCGGTCAGCTCCGCGAGCAGGCCCCAGTCCCCGATGTCGCCCTCGACGATCCGCACCCGGCCGCTCGGCAGGGCCGTCGCCAGGTTGGCCCGGCGGCCGCGCACGAAGTTGTCCAGCACGACCACCGACGCGCAGCCGGCGTCCAGCAGCCGGTCCACGACGTGCGAGCCGATCGTTCCGGCCCCGCCGGTGACCAGCGCGCGGCTGCCGGCCAGGTCGACCGCCGCGCCGGTGGGAACCGTGTCGTTCATTCGCCCTCCAAGGCGTCGTCGCTCACAGCCACGAGGGCTCCGTTCTCGGCGAGGCTGCGCGAGGCGGCCTCAAGGATGCGCAGGACCCGCAGACCCGCGCGGCCGTCGGTGGCCGCCGGCGTGCCGGTGCGCACGGCGCGAGCGAACTCCTCGACCGCCGCCGCCAGCGCCTCCCGCTCGTTCAGGGCCGGGGCGACCATGTCGCCGATCCGGTACGACACCAGGGCCGCGCGCCGCTGGTCCGCGCCGAGCTCCTCCGGCGTCGCCAGGTCCACTCCGCGGTCGAAGACGCTGACCCGCTGTGCGGGGTTCATGTCGTCCCAGACCAGGGTGCGCTTGGAGCCGCCGACGATGGTGGTGCGCACCTTGCTCGGGGACAGCCAGTTCACGTGGCCGTGCGCGATCGCGCCGGAGGACAGCGCCAGCGTCAGGTACGCCACGCAGGTGCGGCCGGCCCCTATCGGGTCGGCGCCGGTCGCGGCCACCGCCACCGGCTTCACACCGGGCGGGAGGATGAAGTCCAGGATCGACAGGTCGTGCGGAGCCAGGTCCCACAACACGTCGACGTCCGGCTGGATGAGCCCCAGGTTGATCCGCACCGAGTCGACGAAGTGCACCTCGCCGAGCTCGCCCGAGTGGATCAACTCCCTGATGGCCAGGGCGGCCGGGGTGTAGCAGTAGGTGTGGTCGCACATCAGCACCAGGTCGCGCTTCGCGGCCTCGGCGACCAGTTCGGCGCCCTCGGCCTCGGTGGCGGCCAGCGGCTTCTCGACCAAGACGTGCCGCCCCGACCGCAGCGCGGCCAGCGCGACGTCCCGGTGCGTGCGCGCCGGCGTCGCGATCGCCACCGCCAAGACCTGCGGGTCGGCCAGCGCCTCGGCCAACGCGCCGGTGACTTGGACACTCGCGTACGGCGCCGCGACCTTGCGGGCCCGCTCGGTGTCCAGATCGACCAGCCAACGCAGGTCCCAGTCCGGCGAGGCCATGAAGTTCCGCACGAGGTTCGGTCCCCAATACCCGGCACCGACCACCGCGATACCCGGCCGCTCAGCGGCCGGCGATCCCCCCGACATCTCAGTAAGCTCCTTTGCCCTTGACGACCGCCGAGCCGGTGCGCAGCAAGATCTCCGCATCCAGGCCCAGCGACCAGTTCTCGACGTATCCCAGGTCCAGCCGCACCGCGTCCGCCCACGCCAGATCGGAGCGGCCGCTCACCTGCCACAGCCCGGTCAGGCCCGGCTTGACCAGCAGCCGGCGCCGGACCTCCTCGCTGTACTTCGCCGCCTCTTCCGGCAGCGGCGGACGTGGCCCGACCAGGGACATGTCGCCGCGCACCACGTTGAGCAGCTGCGGGAGCTCGTCCAGCGAGTACCGGCGCAGCACGGCGCCGACCTTCGTCACCCGCGGGTCCCGCCGCGCCTTGAACAGCAAGCCGTCGGAGTTCACGTTCAGGTGCGCGAGCTCCTGCTTCGCCGCCGCGGCGTTGGTGGACATGGTGCGGAACTTGAACAGGACGAAGTGCTCTCCGCGCAGGCCCACACGCACCTGCCGGAAGTAGATCGGACGCCCGTCGCCGAACATGATCGCCAGCGACACCGCCAGGAAGATGGGCGAGAGCAGCAGGATGCCGATGGCCGCCATCACCCGCTCGCTGATCTCCTTCGGGACCCGCGCCCCGCGCGACAACCGCGGCGCTCGGACGTGGAACAGCGGCACGCCGCCGTCTCGCCGGACCGCCAGCCGCGCCGGCGAGATCTCACTGAGGAACGGGGCGACCAGGATGTCCACACCCTGGTTCGCCAGGCGCCAGCCCAGCCCGCTGAGCGCCGCCGCTCCGAGGTGCGGGCCGGGCATGAGCACCACGACCTCGCATCCGGTCACCTGCAAAGCCGTCGCGACCTGCTCGGCGTCGCTGGGACCGCCGTGCGCGGTCAGCGTGCCCACGTTGAGCGGGTCCAACGGGTCCTGCGGACTCGGTGGGACCGAGCCCGACGGTTGCGACAACGGGCCCTGTCCGGGGCCCGCCACCTCCAGCGCGGCGACCGCGCGCAGCGACGAGCGTTCTCGCCGCAGGATCGCCGCCATCGCAGAGCACTGAATCGTGCTGCCGACCAACAGCGCCGGCCGCGACGACAGCCCGGGATGCCGGGCCTGCATGGCGCGGAACGCCCTGCGGGCCAACAGCGAACCCACCGCCGCGGTCGGGACTGCCACGAGCAGCCCGCGCAGAAGCCGGTCGTTGCGTGCCACCAGCGCACACAACGCCGCCAGAGCGGCCATCGCCGCGAGACAGGCCCTGAGGATCCGGTGGTACTCCTCGGTGCCCGGCCCCACGTGCCGCCGCTCGTACAGCCGGTGCGCACTGGACGCGCCGACCCATGCCACAGGCACGGCGACCAGCGCCGGCCACTGCTCCTGGACCGGCACCGCGAACCAAGTGGCCGCGATCGCGCATGTCCAATCCATCGCTACCAGGAGCGCCGTACCGGCGCGCCTGCCGTATCTCATGGTCCAGGTTCGCGCCGGCTGTAGCCGCCGCACGACCTGACTCTCCACGCCTGACCCGACCGCCATGCCGAAATCCCCCCACGGAATCTCATCGCACCGCCTAACGCCGCCCGCCCCGCACTTCCCCCGGCCATGACCGTTGCGTAACTGCCCGAACACCGTCGAACGTGAAGCATGCTAGTGGTCCTGTGATACTTCGCGCGAGATGTCATGGAGAGATATCATGGCTAACACTTAGCGTCGTTCTGCTGTTATACGTACTGTGTCCAAACATGGTCGCCTGTGGGACAACCACCGAAGCCTCGCGAGGCCGGTGGGTTGGGGGGAAAGGGATGGCGCGTAACGCGCTGCGTTGGAGCAAAGACGCACTGAACAGGCTCATTGGCTGGCAAGTCATCTTCGAGTGGCGGAACAGAACCATGAAATGGCCGAGTGTGCTACGCATGCGCGGCTTCGAAGATCGTGAAGTACGGCGCCTGCGGAGCGAAGCGCCGCTTTTGTCCGCCCGGGTCGCCGTGGTGATCCCGACCTACAAACGGCCGGAGGGCCTTTCCGCCGCGGTGGCCTCGGTTCTGGCGCAGACCTGGTCGGACTTCGTGGTCGTCGTCGTGGACGACGGCGGCGGCGGGTTGGAGGCGGCGCGGCTACCTGCGGATCCACGGCTTCGCACGGTGTCACTGTCAGAGAACTCACATGTACTCGGCTTGGTCCGGAACGTCGGGATGCGGCTGACCGAGTCGCGCTATGTGGCGTTCCTGGACGACGACAACACGTGGGAGCCGGACCACCTGGCCCTGACAGTGAAAACCCTCATGGACTCGCCTCGGCTGTCCGGCGTGTACACCGCCTTGCACCGGGTGCTGCCGGACGGGTCGGATCTGGACGTCTTGTCAGTGCCCTTCGATCGCAAGCGTGCGTCGTGGGACTCGTTCCTCGACTGCAACGCCTTCGTCGCGGTCCGCAGCAGGGCCCTGACCTTCAGCCGGATGCCGCGGCCCATCGGCCTGCTCCCGCGCGAGGACTGGGAGATGATGTACCGCTTCACGCGCCGCCACCGCATCACACACCTGCCGACTCCCACGGTTCGCTACCTGGTGAACCCGTCGAGCTTCTACACGCAGTGGGACAAGGACAAGAAGAACGACGAGACGCAGTCCGAGAACAAGGACGCGCAGCTGAACGGCATCCAGCACCACCAGGGCACGCCGGCCCCCCAGCCGGCCGGGGAGGGCGAATGAGCGGGACAGAGCTGCGGAACATCTCGTTCCACGGAATCGGCACGCCGAACGGCCCGGAACGCGAACCGGACGAGCACCGCTACTGGGTGACGGAGTCGGCGTTCCTGCGCGTCCTGGACCTCTGCGCGGAACAGCCCAACGTCCGCCTGAGCTTCGACGACGGCAACGCCTCCGACGCGGCGATAGCCCTGCCGGCGCTGCGAGAACGCGGCCTCACCGCCGACTTCTTCCCGATCGCCGACCGCCTCGGCACCCCCGGCAACCTGGACCACGACGAAGTCCAGGCCCTGGCCGACGCGGGCATGACCATCGGCACCCACGGCGCGGCGCACCGCCCCTGGACGAAAGTCCCGCCGGCAGACCAGAACGCGGAACTGCAGGACGCACGCGCGCGCATCGCCGAGGCCGCGGGCCGCCCGGTCGACACGGCGGCGTGCCCGTTCGGCGCCTACGACCGCAAGGTCTTGCAGGCACTGCGCACGGCGGGCTACCGCACGGTGTTCACCAGCGACGCCCGCCCCGCGCACAGCGGGAACTGGCTGCAGCCGCGCTACAGCGTCGAGGCTGATGACACCCCCGAAACGGTGCGCACGCGAATGCTGGCACCGCGCCCGGCCGGCGGCCGCGCGGTGGATCGCGCGTGGCTGATGGCTAAGGCTTGGCGATGAGGGGTCGCGGCTGCCGCACCGCAATCATCGGCGCGCTCGCTGCGGCCGATTGGCGTGAAAACGTCGCCGTGAGGCTCAAGCCCAATCTCAAATCCGGTGCTGCTGAAAGACATTTAATTGCGAAGAGAAAGCCCTCTATTGCCACTGAGGCTTGTGAGTGCCGCCGCGGTCCGGCGACAGCGGTTGACCGCTCGCTGACCATCGAGCGCGCCGCTTCGAGCCCGGGCGCGCACCCGACCCCCGCCGCAGTGACGAACCGCCTGCTCGCCACCAGTCCCGCTGCTTCCGGCCGCGTGGCCCGCGCCGGCCACCCCGCCGTGAAAGCGAGCCGCCCCGCATGACCGCCGCCTCCCCCACCCGCGTCCTCATCGGTTTCGCCGACGCCTTCGCGGCGATCGAGTCCGCCTGGTCCCTCGCCGACGCCGGCCACGAGGTCTTCGCCTTCGCGCGGCGCGGCACGTCGCCGGCGCTGGCCGCGTCGCGCCGGGTGCGCGTCGTGCCGGTCACCGCGCCGGAGGACGATGCCGCGGCCTGTGTCGCCGACGTCGTCAACGCCGCGCACCGCCTCGGCGCCTCGGTGCTCATGCCGCTCGACGATCTGGCCGTCTGGGTCGCCGACCGGACCGGGCTGCGCGTCGCCGGCGCCACCGGGAAGGCCGCCGATTTCGCGCTCGACAAGCGCCTGCAGGTCGAGGCGGCCGCCGGGGCCGGGTTCGCGGTTCCGGCCCGCACTCCGGACGGCCCATGGATCGTCAAAGCCGCGATGGCCGCGATCGAGCAGGACGACAAGCTGATCCGCCCCGGCGGTCGCGCCGCCGCCACCGAGGCCGACGTCGAAGCCGCCACCGCGGAGCTGGCCGGTCCCGTCCTGGTCCAGCAGCTCCTCACCGGCGTCGGCGAGGGGGTCTTCGGCTTCGCGACGCCCGACGGCGTCCGCGCCTGGAGCGGCCACCGCCGCGTCCGGATGACCGACCCGCGCGGCTCGGCCTCCAGCGCGTGCCGCTCCATCGCGGTCGACGACGAACTGCGCCAGTGCACCGAGAAGCTCCTGGCCTCCGTCGGCTGGCGCGGCATGTTCATGCTCGAACTCCTCCGCGACGCCGACGGCACGCCGTGGTTCATGGAGGTCAACGGCCGCCCGTGGGGCAGCATGGCGCTGGCCGTCCGCCGCGGCTTCGACTACCCGGCGTGGGCCGTGCGGCAAGCGCTCGACCCGGCGTTCGTCCCCGAGGCGCCGGACCCCGAGCCGCCGCACATCGTCTGCCGCCACCTCGGCCGCGAGCTGATCCACCTCGCCGCCGTGATGCGCGGCCCGATGAAGGACCACCCGGGCCCCTGGCCCAGGCGCGCAGCGACGCTGGCTGCCCTGCGGCCCACGCGCGCCGACCGTTGGTACAACCTGCGCGCCGGCGAGCGGCGCGTGTTCTGGCGGGATACGTGGTCCACGCTCGCCACCCAGGCTGCTCGGATGAGACGGAGAGCTTCGTGACCAGCCCTGTGACCACGGTCCGCGCGGTGGCGCACATCCACTCCGAATGGTCCGACGACGCCTCGTGGCCGCTGGACCGCCTGGCCGCCGCGTTCCGCAAGCGCGGCCGCAACGTCCTGCTGATGTGCGAGCACAGCCGCACCTTCACCGAGGACAAGTGGCAGGAGTACGTCGAGGCCTGCGCGGCGGCCTCCGGAAACGGCGTCCTGGTCGTACCGGGGCTGGAGTACAACGACGCCGACAACGTCGTCCACATCCCGGTCTGGGGCGACGTCCCGTTCCTGAGCCAGACCCCGGACATCGCCGACGTTCTGGCGCACACCCGCGAGGCGGACGGCGTCGCCGTCTTCGCGCACCCCTGGCGTCGCAACGCCTGGCGCCGCTTCGACCCGGCGTGGGCCAAGGACCTGACCGCGGTCGAGATCTGGAACCGCAAGTACGACGGCTGGGCGCCGAACCGCCAGGCCCGCGCGTACGCGGAGCGGCTGGGTCTGCCGCCGTTCGTGGCGCTGGACTTCCACAGCGCCCGGCAGTTCTTCCCGCTGGCGATGGAGCTGACGCTCAGCGGGCCGGCGACGCGCGTGACCGTGGAGGACGCGCTGCGCGACGGGCGGTTCGAGCCGCTGGCGTTCAGCCGGTCGGCGCTGCGGCTGACGTCGGGCGTCGGCGGAATAGCCCTGGCCGCCGCCGAAGCCGCCCGCGCCGTCGCGGCCCGAACCGTCCGGGCCGCGCTGAACACGAGGAGATAGGCGTCACGGCCCCGGCTTGGCCCGCATCCGAGCCGGGCTCACCAACGCCCGCACCGCCGCACGACTACTCGCGCGCCCCAGCAGCGCGCGCGACGACTCGCGCAACAGCAACGCGCCCCAGAAAGCCGCCACCGCCGGGGCTCCGTGCGTCCGCTGGTAGAGCCGCACCCGGTTCAGCGTGAGCAGCGTCCACAGCTTCGGCGAGACCGTGGACTCGCCCTCCAGGTGCACCGCGACCGCGTCCGGCGCCAACCGCGTCGCGAGTCCGTGCGACCGCGCCCGCAGGGCGTACTCCGTCTCCTCTGAATAGAGAAAGAAGTACTCATCCCACGGCCCGCACACCTCGACGCACTCCCGCGACAGCGCCATCAGCGACCCGGCCACCCAATCGGCACGAGTCGGGCCCTGGTACGCCTGGGGATCCGCGACCTGCTCGCCGAGCGCCGCGAAGCGCCCCGAGCGGTGCGCACCCAGGACCATCTCTCCCAGCAGCCGCAATGGATTCGGCTCGCGGCGCAGGGTCCTGATCATCCGTCCGGTACCGTCGAACAGCGTCGGTGCCGTGATCCCCGTGCCCGGGCGCTCCAAGCCGCGCACCAATGCCGCGCCGCATCCCGGCCGCATCCGGATGTCCGGGTTGCAGACCAGGACCGCGTCCGTCCTCTTGTCCAGCGGGCTGACGGCGTCCAGCGCCGCGTTGATCGCCGCGGAGTAGCCGGCGTTGCGGCCGGTCTGTACGACGAGGGCGTCGGGCGCCGTGGTCCGCACCAGATCGGCCGTACCGTCGGCGGAGTCGTTGTCGGCGACCACCAGCTGCCAGCGCAGCCCGCTCATCCCGGACTCCAGCGAGTCCAGCAGGCCCGGCAGCACGTCGGCGCTGTTCCACGTGACCACGATCAGCACCGCCCCGGGCAAGTCCTCACCGCCGCCGGCCGGTTCCCCTGAACCTGAACCCTGGGGCAGGTCCTCATCGGACGACTGCATCAAGCACCTCCGTCAACGCCGCGACCCACCGGGCCATCCCGAATTCCGTCTCAGCCAACTGCCGCGCCTGGTGCCCCATCGCCTCCGACCGCTGCGGATCGGCGATCAGCTCCAGGATCTCCGCACGCAGCGCCGCGGCGTCGTGCGCCGGCACGAACGCGCCGTTGACTCCTTCTTCCAGCGCGTCCCGCTGGCCGTCGACCCGTGTGCACACCACCGCGCGGCCCATCGAGAAGGCCTCGATCATGCAGCTGATGCCGTTGTCCGTGTCGCTGGGGTGCAGCGGCAAGACGACGAAGCGCGAGCGCGCGTACAGATCGCGCATCTCCACCGGCGTCAGCGGTCCGAACGTGACGCCGTCCGGGAGCCCGACGCGTTCGCCGCGGTCGCCGAGCTCGGCGCGCCAGCGGTCGTCCATCCCGGCGACCAGCGACCCGGCGATGTGGCAGCGGACGCCGGTCCCGTCCAGGGCGGCGATCAGCGTGGCGAAGTCGCGCATCTCCCGGCCGGCGGAGCAGATCATGACGGCGTCCGGGTCGTCCGGGTCCGGCTTGGCCAGGGCGGGGTCGAAGAACTCGGTGTCCACGACCCATTTCGGCGAGACGATCCGGTCCGCGGGGACCCCGAGCTGCTTGACCGCGAACTCGGCCTGCGCCGTTGGCGGGAGAACCAGGGTCCTGATGCCCGGCCACGCATGGCGCAGCAGCTTCGCCTTTGCCCCGGAGGAGATCCAGCTGTAGAGGACGACGAGCGGCGTCCGCTTCCGTCGGCCGGTGAAGCGCAGTGCCAGAGCCAGTGGCAGGCTCGCGGCCTCGGCGCCCCAGGCGAAGATCGCGTCGTACTTCTTGCGCACGCGGAACGCCTCGGCGGCGAAGGCCAACGGAAGCGGCAGCTTGCCGTAGACCATCCTCCGGATCTTCGACGGGCCGGTCACGAACCGCTGGTCCAGAACCGTCAGGTCGTACGGCAGGTCGTAAAGCCAAACCTTCGGGCGCTCCCCTGCCTTCGCCTGTTCGGCGACTTCTTCGAGAAACGGCGGGAACCAGCCCGCCGACACCAGGACCAGAATCCGGCTGTCCGTCACGCGGCCATGCTCGCAAAGTCGGGAACAACCCCACAAGAGCATTAGAACCCTGACAGGACGCGTGCGGATTCCGATGCGATACTGGGCAATCGTGGTGTCAGTGGTCATCCCCGCGCACAACGAGGCGAGCGTGGTCGGACGTCTGCTCAGCAGACTTCTGGCCGGAGCCGCGCCGGGTGAATTCGAGATCTGGGTCGTCGCCAACGGCTGCACGGACGACACGGCGGAGATCGCCGGGACGTTCGCCGACGTCAAGGTGCTGATTACTCCGCAGGCGAACAAGCACGCCGCCATGCGGCTCGCGGACGAGCACGCCGAAGGCTTTCCGCGGCTGTATGTGGACGCGGACGTCGAGCTCGGGTCGCAGGACGTGCGCGCCCTGGCCGCCGTGTTCGACGATCCCGGCGTCCTGGCGGCCGGACCGTCGCGGGCGATGCCCCCCGAGGGGCTGCCGTGGACCGTGCGGTGGTTCTACGACGTGTGGGACGAGCTGCCGGTGGTGCGCGAGGGGCTGTTCGGGCGCGGCGTGGTCGGGGTCTCGCACGAGGGCTGGGAGCGGCTGCGCGCGCTGCCGCCGCTGCTCGGCGACGACCTCGCGGCCTCGCTGCTCTTCGAGCCGGAGCAGCGGCGGGTGGTGCCGGAGGCGTCGGTGGTCGTTCATCCGCCGCGCACCGCCGGCGCGCTGCTCAAGATCCGCACCCGGGCGCTGGTCTCGACCCTTCAGGCCGCGGACGATCCGGAACTCGCCTCGGCGTCGGGGTCGGCGCGCACGTCGCTGTCCGATCTGCGGGCGATCGCCTCGGCTTCGCCGGTCCGCGACGGGCCCAAGGTCGTGTGGTTCCTCGCGCTCACAGTCGCGACCAAAATACGCGCTCGGCGGGCGGTGCGTGCGAGGGACTTCAAGACCTGGCAGCGCGACGACACGAGCCGGGGAGCGTGATCCCGGCCCGGGAGCTTGATCAAAGTGTCAGGTTTCTGATTCTTGGGTAGCGTCCGCCGACAGGGGGTGGGGAAACCATGACGGAACGTATCCGAACACCGCACGCTGTGCTGGTACTGCTGAATCTTCCGGTGCCCGACGACCAGCGCGCGTGGTCTCAGGCCCTTGCGTTGCGGGACGACGGCGCGCGGGTGAGCGTGGTGTGCCCGGCGATCCGCGGGCGCCGGCCGGGCCGGGAACGGATCGACGGCATCGACGTGATCCGGTTCCGCTCGTTCGAGGGGCAGGGAGCGCTGGCCACGGCGGCCGAAGGCTTCTGGACCGCCTCCGCGGCGGCGAAGGCGGCGCGGAGTGCGCTGCGCGGCTCCCGGGGCGGCCGCCGCATGCTGCAGATCGGCAACCCCCCGGACCTGCTGTTCCCGCTGGCCTGGTGGGCCCGCCGCAAGGGGATCCGGACGGTGTACGACCAGCGCGACGTGGTGCCGGTGCTGGCGGAGTCGCGCGCCGGGTTCAGCAGGCTGACGCCGATGTTCCTCGCGGCCGAGCGGCGCATGATCACGACGGCCGATGTGGTGATAACCCCTAGTGAGGAACAGCGGGCCCGGATTCTGGAGCGGTACGGCCGGGACGCGATCATCATCCGCACGGCGGAGGTGCCCGCCGAGCGGGATGAGGGCGAGACCGGAGCGCCGGGCAATCTGACCGCACCGGTCGAGGCTGACGCAGCCGACGCTGACCTCTCCGCCGCCTCAGCCGCCTCAGCCGCGCCGCCCGACCTCGTCATCGGCTACCTCGGCGTCATCGGTGAACAAGACGGCCTCACCGACCTCCTCGACGCCGTCGCCCTCCTGCGTTCCGACGGCGCCACCGGCTTCCGTGTCGAGGTCGCCGGCGACGGCCCCGCCCTGCCGGCGGCCCGCGCGCACGCCACCCGCCTGGGCCTGGACTCGCTGGTGACCTTCCACGGCTGGCTCGGCCCCGGCGCCGTCGACACCTTCCTCGGGCGCATCGACGCGATGGCCGTACCCGACCCCGACAACCCGTTCAACCACTTCTGCGCGATGAACAAGGTCACCCACGCGATGGCCCGCGGCATCCCGATCGCCCTGCGGCCGCTGCGCGAGAACGTCCGCCTCACCGACGGCCACGCCTACGAGGCCGCTGACATGACGATCCGCTCCTTCGCCGACGCCCTGGCCACGCTCCTCAAGGACGCCCCGGCCGGCCGCGCCGAGATCGCGGCGGCGGCCCGTGCCACTTTCGAGGCGCATCTCTCCTGGCCGCGCCACGCACCCCGCTACATCGAGGCGGTATCCCCCGCGCGACCCTGACCGGGCCGACAGAGAGCCCCAGTTGGAAGAGGCCTCACTCGGCCTCTTCCAACTCCATGCCTCGCACGAATCCACCCCGGGCCCGGCCGCCCCCGAAGATCTCGTCCCAGTCGAAGTCCTCAGGAATCTCCGGCAGCGAGACCACCACCCCGCCGCCGCTCTGCGCGACGGCGTCACACCAGGCGACCATCCCGTCGACGTCCCCGGTCTCCGCCAACGTGGGTATCAGGCACCCACCGCTCGGCCCGTCGAGCACACACACGGTCAGCCCGGCCATCAGTTGCCACCCGTCGCACACCGGCACCCGCCCCTCCGGCGCGACCAGAGCGGGCAACTCCCCGTGCACCCCCGGCGCCGCTCCCACGACCAGCAACGGCAGGGGACCCAGCACGAACCGCGCGTTCTCCCGCGGCAGCAGCATCGCAGTCACCGCGCCACCGTACAGGCGTCCCAGCGGCGTCGCAGCAAAAACGGGCCGGTGATCGCGAGATGAACTCTCAGATCACCGGCCCCGCGCCACCTGAGCGCCAGACATCAGTACTCGTATATCAATACCCGGTATTAACGCCCAGCGCTCGCCTCTCAGGCCTCAGCCAAGCGCCGTAACCCCAGCCCACGCCTTGTGCTCGGCGACCTTCTGCGGGTGTCCGAACCCGCTGCCGGCGACACCCGGCAGCAGGAACAGGTTGCCGCGCTTGTCGACCGCCCAGATGTCGGCCAGCCCGTCGCCGTTCGCGTCGCCCTTGGTGATCACCAGCGGGAAACGCTTGGCAGTCAGCCCGTGGCCGATCAAGACGCGCGTCGTCTCGTCCCCGAAGGTCCCGCCTGCCTGGCCCGGGTACCGCCAAATCTGGCCCGACGCGTCGTCGCGCGCGATGAGGTCGTGCAGCCCGTTCGCGGCCGGGACCACGCCGATGACCGTGCGGCTGCTCCAGCCGGAGCCGGCGATCGCCACCGGTGCGTTGTAGCGGTTCATCACCACCGACGAGTACAGGAACAGCTGGTCACCGACCTTGCCGATGAGGTCCGCGCGCCGGTGCCCGGTCAGGTCGCCGGGCGAGACCAGCTGCGTGAACGCGGGCCACGCGGTCGTCCCGGCCGGCGGCGGCACCACCACCTCCTGCCCGGTCGAGAAGCCGCCGAGACCGTCGCCGAAGGCGTTGTACCGCGCCGACCGGAGCTCCGGTGTCGTCGCGGTCCCGTCGGCTCCCGCGGCGACGTGCGCATTACTGCCGGGCAGCACACTCAGCGAGCCGTTGAGCACGTAGTCGAACTCGACGACGCCGCTCGACGCGGGCGCCGAGAACGTGAACGTCCCCGGTGTCCGGATCACCGGCCCCGGCTGACCTGCGGACCTAACCGAAATCCGGGGCCGCCCCCACGCGTCCCACCAACTCCACGAGCGCACTCCCCAACGGTGCCTCGATACGCGCCGACGCGTACCGGTCGCCGCGCGTCACACCCTGATTGACGATCACGACCGGCTTGCCCGCCTCGGCCGCGCGCCGCACGAACCGCAGCCCCGACATCACCGTCAACGACGAGCCCAGGACCAGCAGCGCCTCGGCTCCGTCCACCAGCTCGTTGCACCGCTCGACCCGTGCCTTGGGCACGTTCTCGCCGAAGAACACCACGTCCGGCTTCAGCACCCCGTCGCCGCATGAGTCGCAGTCCACGGCCCGGAACCGCAGCACCGCGTCCTCGGCGAGGTCCACGTCGCCGTCGGGGTTGATGCGCGCCGCGACGCCGTCGAAGACCGGGTTGGCTTCGTTCAGCCGGCGCTCCAGCTCGGTCCGCGCGCTGAACGCCCCGCAGGTGAGGCAGACCACCCGATCCAGGCTCCCGTGCAGGTCGACCACCTCGGGCAACGTGCCCGCCGCCTGGTGCAAGCCGTCCACGTTCTGCGTGATGACGCCGTCCACGTGCCCGGAGGCGCGCAGCAGGGCGACCGCCCGATGCCCGATGTTCGGCTGCGCCCCGGCCATCGCCCGCCACCCGAGGTGGCTCCGCGCCCAGTACCGCTGCCGCGCCTGCGCACTGCCCGCGAAGTCCTCGTAGGTCATCGGCGTGTGCCTGCGCAGCGCGCCGGATTTGCCGCGGTAGTCGGGGATACCGGATTCCGTGGAGAGCCCCGCGCCGCTCAGCACGACGACCCCGCGCCCGGCCACCAGCTCCACCACGGCGTCCAGGCTTGTCGTGCGCGGGAGGTCCTCGCCGGTGGGTTCCCACGTCAACGTCGGTCGCGTACGCACCCCACCAGCGTAAGCTCCCCGGCCGCGACTGGGCACCTCACGCTCCGGGCCCCTTCGCTCGGGCGTTCAAGTCAGTATGCTAAGACCGGACATGGGCTAGCGCAGAAAACGTTCTGACCTCATGGGGGCCCGAAATGTGGCGAAACGTGCGGCAAGAACCGGATACAAACGGGGTTTCCGGTACAGCGGTCCAGGACCAGCAGGACGGGGCCGGAAGGTCGAAGGGCTCCCGGGTCCTGTTGGCCGTCGGCGTGGCGGTCACGGTGACATTGGCCGGGGCCGGTTTCGCGTTGGGCCGCAACGTTTCCGCGAGCCGCGCGCAGACGCACCCGGGCAGCGCGTGGCTGTCGACGACCGCCGACGGCAGCGTCAACCTGGTCGACGGGATCAGCGGCGGATCGGCCGCGAAGGTCCCGGTCCCCGGCGCCTCCGGGCACTCGATGGACGTGACGCAGAACGGCGATCTGGTCTTCGTGCGCGACACCGTGACCGGGGCCATCACCGTCATCGACACCTCGCAGCTGGTCGCGACCGTGCAGATCCCGCACAGCACCGACACCTCGGTCCTGGCCGGAGGCGGAGTCGCCTACCTGGTGGACGCCGCCGCCGGCACGGTGCAGCGGGTCGACCCCACGACGCTGGCCGCCGACGGCACCCAGGTCAAGCTCTCCGGCAGCCTCGGCATCCCGATCGTGGACCACAACGGCGTCCTGTGGGCGCCGGTCACCGCCAGCGGCACCGTCGTCCCGGTCAACGGCGACACCGCGGGCGCCGCGATCACCGTCGACCCCGGCGGCTCGGACATGGTGATGGCCCTGGCCGGCGGCACCCCGACCGTCGTGGACCGCACCACCGGCACCCTCACCGCGATCACCGGCGGCGTGGCCGGCCAGGTCATCAAGCTGCCGGGCGCCGCGAACTCGGGCACCAACCTCCAGGTCGCCAGCGTCGACAGCAACCAGCCGCTCCCCCTCGTGGAATCCGCACCGACCGCGCAGCTGGTCCTGGTGAACCTCACGAGCGGCATCCCGACCTCGATCGGCATCCCCGCCGCCTACACCAGCGACGACCTGAAGCCGCCGCTGCAAGCAGGCCAGCGCACCTACATCCCCGACTTCACCCGCGGCGCGGTCCTGGTCTACGACAGCACCACGAACCACTTCGACAACCCGATCCCCGTCCTGGCCCACGGCGGCTCGTTCCAGTCGGAGATCGTCGACGGCATCGTGTACTTCAACGACCCCTCCAGCGGCGCCGCGGTCTCGGTCTCCGCCGACGGAGTCCCGCACACCATCACGAAGAACGGCAGCACCATCCCCACCCCCGGCGACTCGACCACGGTCGCGGACCCGCACCCGACCCAACCCCCGACCACGCAGAGCACAACGCAGAACCACGAGACGTCGGCCCCACCGGTCACCTCGACCAGCACGTCGAGCGCACCCCCGACGACGAAGCCGGTGGTCCCGAGCAGCCCGGAGGGCCCACCGAGCACAAGCGTGGCGGTCCCGGGACCTTCGACGAGTAGCAAGCCGACACCGACTTCGGCACCTTCCACGACACCGACGACGAAGCCTTCAACCAAGCCTTCGACGCCGCCGAGCAAGTCCTCGACGCCTCCGCCCCCGCCGAGCACGACGTCGAGCACGCCGGCGCCGGTGCCGCCGCTGGCTCCGCAAGCGGTGACGGTCACGCCGAACAAGGCCAACGACGGCAGTGTGACCGTGCAGTGGCAGAACCCGAGCGACACGACGAACATCAAGACGTACACGGTCTCGGTGAGCAAGAACGCTGGCACGCAAACTTCGAACAACCCGCTTGAAGTCACCGTCAGCGGCCTGGCCTGCGGACCGAGCTACGACTTCACGGTGACGGCGGTCGGACCGACCGGCCTCACCACTCCCGCCAAGGCTGTCGCCAGCCGTGCTTGCTTCTCGCCCGGAGACCCGACTGGTCTGGTGCTGAGCACTCCGTCAAGCAGCGCCAGCAGCCTGCACGCCACGTGGAACAAGCCGAGCAACCCCGGCATCGGAACCCTGACGTATCTGGTGACGGTGACCGGCCCCGGCGCTCCGACCACTGAACAGAGCGTGGGTGGCACGTCGACCACCATCCCGGGCCTCCTCCCAGGCCGCAGTTACACGGTCTATGTCAAGGCGCACACAGATGGCGGCACCTCGAACCCGGCAACCGCGAGCCGCACTGTCGTCGACGGCCCCACCCTCACGGTCGACCTCAACGCGGTCAAGAGCTACTACATCTGGGCCAAGAGCCAGCAGATCATCAGCTGCACCTTTCCGAACTGCCCGACCTGGATCCAGCGCACACCGTCTTCGTACAACGACACCTCAGCGCATGGAGATTGGGTCACGACCGTCAACATCGGCAATCAGGTCACCGGATATTGCTATGTCACCGGCGGCTACCCCTCGAAGGACAATGGCGGCACCGTCAACACCACCTGGCTCTACGTCATCGCGAACGGTCACTGGGGCTACGCCTCGACATACTGGTTCGCCGACAACTCCAACACTTATGGCCTTCCTCGCTGCTCGGGTACCCCACCCACCGGCTGACACCCGCGCAGAAACCCCGCACCCACTACCCTGATCACCCCGACTCCCCACCCGCCAAGGACCACCGTGACCGTCACCGAGCCCCGCCCGATGCTGTCCGGCGAGCACTTCGCCGCCGGTTTCGCCCTGCTGCGTGATGCGATCTGCGAAGTCGTGCGGGGCAAGGTGGCGGCGGTTGAGCTCGCGCTGACTTGCCTGCTGGCCGAGGGCCACCTGCTCGTCGAGGATGTGCCCGGTACCGGGAAGACCACGCTGGCTCGGGCGCTGGCGGCTTCGCTCGGCGCGTCGTGGAACCGGGTGCAGTTCACGCCGGACCTGATGCCGTCGGACGTCACCGGTGTGACGGTCTTCGACCAGCGTGCGCAGGAGTTCGCCTTCCATGCCGGTCCGGTGTTCGCGCACGTCGTGCTCGCCGACGAGATCAACCGCGCCTCGCCGAAGACTCAGGCCGCGCTGCTGGAGGTGATGGAGGAGCGGAACGTCACCGTCGACGGGACCACGCATCCGGTCCCGCGGCCGTTCCTGGTCGTCGCGACGCAGAATCCGGTCGACATGGACGGCACCTATCCGCTCCCGGAGGCGCAGCTCGACAGGTTCCTGATGCGCATCCGGCTCGGCTATCCCGACCACGCCGCCGAGGTCGAGGTGCTGCAGGGCCGCGAGCGGACCCGGCGGCTGGCCGACCTGCCGCCGGTGATGGGCATCGACGAGGTGGCCGTGCTGATCCACCAGGCCGAGCAGGTCTTCGTGGCGCCGAGCGTCTACTCCTACGTCGTGAACATAGCCGCCGCCACCCGCACCATGCCCGACGTCCGGCTCGGCGCCAGCCCCCGCGGCAGCCTGGCGCTGCTGCGCGCCTCCCAGGTCCGCGCCGCCTCGCAGGGCCGCGTCTACCTGACGCCCGACGACGTCAAGGCCCTCGCCGAACCGGTCCTGGCGCACCGCATCCTGCTGAACCAGGACGCGCTGATGCGCGGCGGGACCGCAGCCTCCGTGGTCGCCGCGGCGGTGGCCGCCACGCCGGTCCCGCAGACCGCCGAGAATGTCTGACGCGGCCGACGGCGCGACCAACGGCGCGAACGCCACAGACACCGCCGAGACCCCAGACGACACCCCCGACCTCCCTGACGCCCCGCCACCCCCCGAATCCGACCGCACCCTCCGCCTGACCTCCACCGGCACCGCCCTCGGCCTGTCCTCCCTGGCCGGCGTCGTCCTCGCCTACGCCTTCGGCTACCCGGCCTTCGCCGCCCTCGGCACCGCCGGCCTCGTCATCCTCCTGTGCGTGATCCCCCTGACCGCACGCGACGCACCGGTCGAACTCCACCGCGAGGTCTACCCCCTGCGCGTAGCCCGCGGCGAAACCGCTGTGGGCCTGCTCACCGTCCGGAACCAGTCCCCGACCTGGGGCCAGCGCCTCTCGGCCCGGGAGCGCGTCGGCAGCCGCGAGATCCCGGTCCGCATCGGCCAACTCCCGCCGCACGCCGCCGTCGAAGTCCGCTACGAACTCCCGACCGCACGCCGCGGCGTCATCGACGTCGGACCGCTGCACTGGGACCGCACCGACCCCCTCGGCCTGGTCCGCCGCCGCTCCGCCCTCCCCGGCAAAGCCGTCCTGCACGTCCACCCGGCCGTCCACCGCTTCCCGCTCGGCACCGCCGCCCAGAACGCCCAAGGCGAGCAGGCCCGCACCGACCTGGCGCTGGAAGGCTCCATCACCTTCCACACCCTGCGCGAATACGTGCCCGGCGACGACCTGCGCCGCATCCACTGGCGTGCCAGCGCCCACCGGGGCGAGCTGATGGTGCGGCAGAACATCGACGTGACGCCGCCCAAGGCGACCATCGTCCTCATCACCGACGCCGCACTGTATGCGAACCCTGACGACTTCGAGCACGCCGTGGACGTCGCCGCCTCCGCAGCCATCGGCGCCGTCCGAGCCGGCCAGGCCGTCTCTCTGTGGACCACCGGCGGCCTCCGGCTCAGCGCCAACGGATCCCCCGAGGAATCAATGCTCTTCCTCGACCGCCTGGCCGGAGTGACCCTGCTCTCCCCCAAGTCCACCAGGCCCGCCAAGGCCGCCAAATCCACCGGCCGCACCGGCGAAGGCCTGGCCGACACGCTGGAACACCTCGAACACGCCGAACGAGGCGGCGTCCTCATCGTCGTCGGCGGCCATCCACAGCCTGGGGAAATCGGCACGCTGACCAGGATCGCCGGACGATTCGGCCTGGCCGCACTGACCCGGATCAGCACCCCCGAAAGCCAGGGCCCCGGATCGGGATCTATATCGGGATCAGGATCAGGAACCGCACGCAGCGCCGCCGGACTCTCCATCATCGACGCCCCGACGGCCGCCGAGATCTGCGATCGCTGGGAACGCCTGGCGCAGGCAGCGGCGCGAGGAGTCGTGCGATGACATCGCGAATCAACGCCGCCCCCAGAAACATCAGGATCCTGCTGGCACTTCCGACAGCAGTGCTGTGCGCGATCACCGGCCTCTCGCTCCACGGAGCGTTCGACCTCGCGGACGTCGTCCCGGTCTGCATCCTGGCGACCGTCATCCCTTCCGGCATCGTCGCTCTGGCAGCGTGGGCAGCCGGTCGCCAAAGGCGCGGATTCGAGCTATTCGCACTCGGCGGAGCGTTGGCGGGCTGGCTCGTCATCCTCCCGGCGGGCTCGATCGTCCTCGCCAGCTGGCGCGGCGGTGACCACCAGTCCGTGGCCAACTTCCTCAGCATCCTGCGATCGGCGGTCACCGACGGCGCCCGCCAACTCCTGTCGACCACGTCGCCGGCACGTCCCACCGCCGTCCTGCTCACCACGGCCGGAACGTGCCTGTGGTGGAGCGCCGTGTGGGCCGCCTTCTGCGCAATCCGTGGCTCCTCGCCTCTGACCGTCCTACTCCCGCCGACGATCCTGCTCGCCCTGGGCACTGCCGCCTCCGCCGGAGCCGGCGATCCCCAGACGATCCTGACCGCCGCGGCCTTCCTCGTCGCCGCCGTGATCTTCGTCGGCGTCGACCAGGCCACGCGCGGGAATCCGGCCGACACCGTTGTCATCCGCAGCCGGAGCGCGCGGCCGTGGGCCTCCGCCGTGCGCACGGCCCCGTTCTTCGCGACGGTGACCGCGCTGACGTTGGTCGCCGCGTCGCTGGCACCGCACCTCCCCGGCCTGCCTCAACGCCGCGCCTGGGACCCGCGGACCCTGATCGCGCCGGCGCAGCAGATCTTCGACGAGACCGACCCACTCACTCAGGCGGTCGCCTGGCTGAAGCAGGGCACTGTCTCGCCGCTGTTCACCGTCACCACCGCCGACAACAGCCAGCGCCTCCGCTGGCAGGTGCTCGACACCTACGACGGCAGGCACTGGTCCTCCTCGGCGGAGTACCGCCTGGCAGGCAAGAGCCTTCCGACGCCGCCCGCGCTCTGGGACCCGTCCGGGCCGAGCGTTCCGGTGACGGAGACCGTGCACATCCAGGACCTGTCGAGCGTGTTCCTTCCGGCGACCGGTCGCGTGCGGACGGTGTCGGGGACCGATGTCCGCGTGGCCGGCGACCTCGGCATGATCGCCACCGGAGACGGCCACGCTGCGCCCGCGTCGCTGTCGTACCAGGTCGACACGAGCGTGCCGGACTTCAGCGACGCGGGTCGACTGCGTGCCGCACAGCCGGGAACCGACTCGGCGCTCCAGCCCTTCGCGCACCTGCCGTCGCAGGTGCCCGACGACCTGACCGCCTTCGCCGCGACAGCCGCGGTCGGCAACACGCCCTACGACCAGATGAACGCGCTGGCCACGGCCGTTCGCGCGGCCTTCGGCTACGCCCCGGATTCGGCGGCCGGGCAGAGTCTCGGCCGACTCAGTGCCCTGGTTTCCTACGGCAAGGACCCGAGCAAGCACGTGGGAGCGAGCGCCGACGCTTTCGCTTCGCTCTTCGCGGTCGCGGCACGGCAGGTGGGGTATCCGGCGCGGCTGGTCGTCGGGTTCGCACCGGGGACGCAGAGCGGTGCGGGGACGTACTCCGTCACGAATCAGGACGTGAAGGTATGGCCCGAGGTCTACTTCGCGGGCGTCGGCTGGGTTCCGTTCTACGACGCGGTTCCCGACGGCAAGGGAACGAGCGGCGACATCAATCCGGTGCAGGCGCAGGCGTCCACAGTGCCGACGTCGGCGACTCCGTCGTCTGGGGCGTCGCAGTCCGGTGTTCCGTACACAGGCCCTTCGGTGCAGCTCAACAACCCTGTGCCGCACCACAAGACGCCGTGGGTGTTGTTGCTCCTGGGCTTGATCGCCGTCCTGGTGATCGCGGCTGTCGGCGGGCTTCTGGTCGTCGCGCTCGTTTCGCGGCGGCGACGGCTCGCGCTCCGGCGGCGTGATCCGGACCCGCGTCAGCGGACGCAGTGGGCCTGGCTGGAGAGCCTGGACGCGCTGGGAATCGACGCGCGGACGACGACCACGCCGTCGGAGTTGGCGGTGACTGCCGGTGAGCTGTTGGGGGCCGACGGGGCCGAGCCGATCCGGCAGCTCGCGGGGCTGGCCGAGGTCGCCGCGTATGCGCCGGCGCCTCCGGACGCCGAGCAGGCTGAGCGAGCGTGGACGTATGCGGATCAGATCAGGGTGTTGTCACAGCGGCGGACCCCACGGCGGGTGCGAGTGGTGCGGTTGCTGCGGCCTCCGTCGCGGACCCGGCGGCACTGACACCTTTAGCGGCACTGACACCTTTACAGGTGGCCCTACTTCACGCCTGGCTTCCAACCGCGGCGCCGGCCGCTGCGCACCGCTGCCGCCGCTCCGGGCACGGCCAGCGCGAGCACTCCCGCACCGATCACGGCCAGCACCGCGCCGCGCTTCACGGGGTCGGCGTGCGCCGAACGCGCGACCGGTAGCGTCATCGCCTTCGCGGTGGTCGGTGCGGCTGCGGTCGGCTCGTTGGGAAGCTCGGCGGTGACGGCTCGATAGGGATTGACCACGCCCCACCCGATGCGCGGGTCAGGCAGATAGCCGGTGTTCGGGCGATCTGCAGTCGCCTCGATGCGCTGGATCAGCTGGTCTGGCGTGAGCCCGGGGTGGACGGCCAGGATCAGCGCCGCCGTCCCGGCTACGAACGCCGAGGCGTAGCTCGTGCCCTCGCCGCTGAGGATGTATGGCTGATTGGGCGACGTCGGCTGGATCCCGACCGACCAGATGGCTGAGGCCGGTGCCGCCACCCCGGCATGACCTCCGACCTCGGATTGCGCGTAGACGGAGCCGTCGGCCTCGATCCCGCCGACCGACAGCACGCCGGGGATCGAAGCGGGGTAAAGCGGTCCCGCGTTCTGATCGTTCCCTGCCGCCGCGACGATCAGGACGTGGTGATCACGCGCGTAGGCCACGGCGCTGTCGAGCGCGGACGTGTCCGGCGTCGTGGTGATCGACACGTTGACGACCTGCGCGCCGTGGTCGACGGCCCACTTGATGCCGGCGCCGATGCGGGCGGCGGCGGACGGGTCGTTCGTGCTCTCGTCGGTGACGGTGACCGGCAGGATCGTGGCGTCCGGGGCGACGCCTTCGAACGTCGCCAGGCCCGGGCGGCCGGCGATGACGCCGGCCATCATCGTGCCGTGGCCGTGGCAGTCGATGTCGCCGGGGCCGCCGCCGGGCAGCAGGTTGACGCCGGTCTGGACGGCGGAGGCGGGCAGGACCGGGCCGGCCGGGCTGACGCCGGTGTCGACGACGGCGACCACGACTCCCTGGCCCCGCGACTGGGACCAGACGCCGGTATCGGTCAGGCCGAGGGCGGTCTGGGCCCACGGCACGGTCACGGGGACGTTCGGCACGCCCTGGCCGTCGGAGGGGTGGCAGGTGTCGTCGGCGTACGCCGCGGACGGGGCCACGCCGGCGAGCAGGACCAGGCCGGCGGCCAGCGCGGACGCTGCGATCAGCGATCTGATACGCACGCGGTGTGCCCCCCTCGTCGGTCGTCTCACCGATCTTGGCCGATCTTCGCCGCTCGCTGGTCGGTCGGCACCCGCGGGCCCTGATTTCCTGCGGCTTTCCCCCAGAGCAGCGCGGCGGGTGTCCATTATCCTGCAAGGGTGAACGGGGATGAAGCCCAGAGCAATCCGCTGCCACCGGGATTCGACGACGTCGAGCCGCTCGCTCTCACCGGGTGCGGCCAGATCTACCGTGCGCGCGTCGCCACCGCCGACGGTCGGGTGGAGCAGGTGGCCGTCACTCTGGTGGACGCCCCCATGCGCGGCCGTGACGCGAAGCGGTTGCGCAGCGACTGCCTCGGGGCGGTGGCGATCAACTCCGAGCCGGGCGTGCTGGCCGTCCGCGACCTGGGCTTCACCAAGGACCACCGGCCCTTCCTGGTGACCGACGTGGTCCTGCCCGGCACCCTCGCGACGCGCATCGAGCAGCAGGGCGCACTGCCGGTCGGCGAAGTGGTGGCCCTCGGCCTGACCCTCGCCCGCGCGCTCCAAGCGGCGCACCGCAACGGGATCCTGCACCTCGGCGTGGCGCCGGATGTCGTCTTCCCGACCCCCGAAGGCCCCGCCCTCGGCCACTTCGGCCTCGCGTGGGCGGTCCGGCCGCCGTCGCAACCCGACGTCCCCGCCACCGCGATCATGCACGCCCCCCGCGAACTGTTCGGCTGGTCCGGCCCCACCGTCGGTAGCGACACCTACGGCCTGGCATCGGTCCTCCGCACCGCACTGACAGGCCGCGCCCCCTTCGAGACGGAGGCCCGCACCGGCCGCGCCGCCCTCTACCACCGCCTGGTGCAAGGCGCCCCGCCGAAGCTCCACCACCCGGGCGTACCCGAGCAACTGGCCACGCTCCTCGACCGCATGATGGACCCCGACGCGGCCCGCCGCCCGGCACTCGACGACGTGACCCGGACGCTGGAGGAGGTCGCGCGGATCCCCGGCCTGATGGCTGCCCGGCCGCCGGCCGCGGCGCCGCCACAGCAGGCGCGCGGGCTCACGCCGCCGGCCGCCCTGGTGGCACAGGGGCTCATGCCGCAGCCTCAATCGGCACCGCCGACGCCGCCCCAGCCTCTGCCCGAGCCGATACTCGGAGCGCCACAGCCGCAATCGGCGCCCCTGGTGCCGCCGCGGCCTCTGTCCGAGCTGGTGCTTGGTGCACCGCAGCCAGTCATCGCGCACCAACCGCAGGCCCCCGCACCCGCGCCCACACAGCAACCGCCGAGCCTGACTCCACCAGCGCCCGCAACCCAGAGCCCGAGCATTCCCGCACCTCAAGCACCGGCCCCCGCGCGCCAGCCCGCCGCTCAAGCGCAGCCGCTCGCCGCGCAACCAAGCCTCGCTCCGCAAGCACCGCCCGCACCCCCGCAACAACCTGCTTTCCCCTCGCAGCCCGCCGCTCCGCCGCACCTCGCTTCGCCGATGCCCACAGCTCATGTCGCGGTACCGGCTCCCCAAGACTTCGCGCAGCAGCCGACCCTCCTCGTCCCCCCACCGCCCGAGCACGGCGCGCCGCCCTTCGCGCAGCAGGCGCAGCCCAACGAGTTCCCCATCCCGCGTCCCACGCCCCCGACCACATCCGCCACCACGCCGCCGAAGCCGCAGCCGGTCGAGCCGCGCCGCCGCAACACCGGGCTCGTGCTGCTGGTTGCCGCAGGTGCGACCGCGCTGGCGGCGGGTGTCGCGTGGGGCGTGGCGACCGCGCCCAAGAAGGCCGCGCAGTCGGCGGGTTCCGGACCCGTCGTCACCGTCTCGCCCTTCAGCGGCGCGAAGCTGGCCGAATACCAGGTCACCGATGCCAAGGCCGCCGCCGCGTCTGGGGCCGACGTCACGGTCACGTGGTCCGCACCGCGCGTGACCGCGGGTGTGCAGAGCTACATCGTCGTGGTGAACCTGCACAACCAGTCCGTGCAGAGCACGACCGTCGCCGGCCAGACGCTCACCGCCAGATTCAAGGGCCTCACGCCTTCGACGACCTACTGTGTCAGTGTCGTGACATTCGCCGTCGCGCCGGGCGACTCCGGCCCGCACACCGCGCCGCCGAACCAGTGCGCTCTGGTGACGACGCCGGGGCCGTCGAACCCGGACTCGCCCGGCGGGTCGTCGTCCAGCCGTGCGGTGACGTAGCCCCTCACCCCGCCGGCGGCCGCCAAGGCGTCTGCACCAGCAGATTCGCCCGATTCCGCCGCACCAGAATCCCCCGCCCCGGCGGCTGGGCCACCGCGCTCACCGTCCCGATCAGCGGCCCGTCCTCGCGGCCGCCCGACAGCAGCAGCCCCGGCGTCGCCAGCTCTCGCAGGGCCCTGATCACCGGGTCCGTCATGGTCCGGGCCGCGCCCGACGACGTGCGTGCCACGATCAGGTGCAACCCGATGTCCCGGCTGTGCGGCAGCAGCTCCACCAGCGGCAGCATCGGGTTCGCGGCCGACGTGGCCACCAGGTCGTAGTCGTCCACCACGATGTACAGGTCCGCCCCGCTCCACCAGCTCCGCTCCCGCAGCTGCGCCGGCGACACCTCCGGGCCCGGCAGCCGGCCGCGCAGCACCTGCGCCAGGTCCCGGATCGTCGTCTCGGCGACCGTCGGCGACCCCGCGTACGCGATCAGGTGCGGCTCGCCGATCGCCTCCAGCAGCGCGCGCCGGTAGTCGACCATCACGATCCGCGCCTGCTCCGCTTCGTACCCGCGCACCAGCGAGTCCGCGAGGTGCCGCAGCACCGACGACTTCCCCGACGTGCTCTCGCCGAACACGATGAAGTGCGGATCCACCGCGAAGTCGACCATCACCGGCGCGAGGTCGTCCTCCCCGAGCCCGAGCGCCACCCCCGGCGTCTCGGAATCGCGCGGACGCCCCGCGAACAGCCCCTCCGGCGTCAGCTCCCGAGGCAGCAACCGCACCTCGGGCGCCACCTCCCCCGGCCACGCCGCCTTCGACGCCTGCACCAGAGCCCGCAGCGCCTCGCCGACCCCCTCGTCGTCGGTGCGGCCGTCGATCCGAGGCATCGCCGCCAGAAAGTGCAGCCGGTCCGAGGTGACGCCGCGCCCCGGCATCGCCGCCGGCACGTCCGCCGCGACCTGCCGCGACATCTCCGACTCGAAAGGCTCCCCGAGCCGCAGCTCCAGCCGCGTCGCCAAGCTCTCCTTCAACGCCTGCCGGATGTCGGCCCACCGGTTCGTGGCCACGACCACGTGCACCCCGTACGCCAACCCCCGCGCGGCCAGCCGCGTGATCGTCTGCTCCAGCGCCTCGTACTCCTGCCGCAGCTGGTTCCAGCCGTCCACGACCAGGAACACGTCCCCGTACCCGTCCGCGACCGCAGACCCCTCCCGCACAGCCCGCCGATAAGCCGCCATCGAGTCGATCCCGTGCAGCGAGAACGCCGCCTCCCGCCCCTCCACCAGCGCCGAGACCTCGGCGACCGTCCGCCGCACCGCCTCCGGCCGCAACCGTGACGCCACGCTGCCGACGTGCGGCAGCCCCTCCAGCGCCCCGAGAGAGCCGCCGAAGTCCAGGCAGTAGAACTGCACCTCGGCCGGCGTATGCGTCAAAGCCAGTGAGCTGATCAACGTCCGCAGCAAGGTGCTCTTCCCGCTCAGCGGCGCACCGACGATCGCCACGTGCCCGCCGGCCCCGGACAGATCCACGACCAACGGATCCCGCCGCTGCTCAAACGGCCGGTCCTCAACACCCACCGGCGCGCACAAAGTCCCCCGCCACGGCGAATCCAGCGCGAGCAGGCCGTGCTCGGGATCCTCGACCACCGGACCGACCAGCTCGCCCAACGTCACCGGGACGTCCAACGGCGGCAGCCACACCCGGTGCGCCGGCCGCCCGTGCCCCTGGATCCGGTCGAGCAAGACGTCGAACATCCGCGGCGCCCGCGCGTCGGAGCCGGACCCGGAACCAGAACCAGAACCCGAAGCGACAGGGTCCGAAGCAGCAGCCCCCGCAACCGGCACAGCCGGATCGATCCAAGAAGTCCCGAACGGCACAATCCGCGACTCCCGCACCGCCTCCCGCATCACCGACCCACTCCGCCGCTGATGCGCGCCGGACACATAAGCCGCCTTGAATCGCGTCAACGTGGACACATCAGACTTCACAAACCCATGCCCCGGCTCCCCGGGCAGCTCATAAGCATCCGCCACCCCGATCACCATCCGGCTCTCCATAGCCGAGAACGTCCGCAGGCAGATGCGATACGAGAGGTGCGTCTCCAGCCCGCGCAGCTTGCCCTCCTCAAGCCGCTGCGACGCCAGCAACAGATGCACCCCGAGGCTTCGCCCGAGACGCCCGATCATCACGAACAGCTCCGCGAACTCCGGCCGCGTCGACAACAACTCGCTGAACTCGTCGACGACCACCAGCAACGTCGGCAGCGGCTCCAACAGCGCCCCCTGCGCCCGAGCCCGCTCGTAGTCGTAGACCGAAGTGAAGTTCCCCGCCGACCGCAACAGCTCCTGCCGCCGCACCAACTCCCCACGCAGCGCATCCTCCATACGCGCGACGAGCGGCAGTTCCTCGGACAGGTTCGTGATCAGCGCCG
This sequence comes from Catenulispora sp. GAS73, assembly GCF_041262085.1. Lineage (NCBI taxonomy): Bacteria > Bacillati > Actinomycetota > Actinomycetes > Catenulisporales > Catenulisporaceae > Catenulispora > Catenulispora sp. GAS73. The sequence goes on along the minus strand of NZ_JBGCCM010000013.1, from coordinate 226,509 downwards.
AGGTGTGCGCCAACCGCTCCAACCCCAGGAAGGTGGCCCCGCCCTTGAAGTCGACCAGTACGAAGTTCAACGTCTCCGACGAATGCATCACCGCCAGCCCGAGGACCAGCGTCCGCAGCAACTCGCTCTTGCCCGACCCGGTCGCCCCGATGATCAGCCCGTGCGGCCCGACCCCGCCCTGCGCCGATTCCTTGATGTCCAGCTCGACCGGCGCCCCGTCGGCGCCGACGCCGATGGGCAGCCGCAGCCGATCCCGCGCAGTACGGTGCCGCCAGAACTCTTCAGGGTCGTAGGAATCCAGGTCGTACAAGCCGAGCAGCGTAGGCAGATCACACGTCGCGTCCAACGGCTGCGGAAGCGCCGCACCACTCCCGATCCGAACCCGCGCCAACACCCGCGCCAAAGCCTCGGCCTGATCCACCGACAACCGATCCGGACGCCCGATCGGCTGCACGTCATCAGTACCGTCCGCACCCCGCCGCAGCAGCCCGACACCGTCAGTATCCGCCTGCAACCGCAACAGATTCCGGTCCCCGTCCCGCGACGTCGCACCCGTCAGATCCAGCAGCATCACGCCCGCGGCGTCCCCGATCGCCAGCTGCGTCTCCGGCGGCACCCGGCCGCCGTCGAGCACGATCACCCACTGCGCCGCCTCCGGATGCCCGGATCCCCCGGGCCGGAACCGCGGCCGGTCGGCCAGGTCCCCTCCCAGCATCTCCTCCAGGTCGCCGAGGTCCTCGGCGACCATGCGCACCGGGCCCGCGCCGTCGACCAGCGTCGGATGCTGCGCGTGCGGCAGCCACTTCACCCACGACCACTCCGCGGCTCGCGTCCGCGACGTGCACACCGCGATCCGCAGATCGGCCGGCGCGTGGAACGTCGTCAGCTGGCTGAGCAGCGCGCGGGCCAGATCGCGGGCGACCACCTCGTCGCCGCGCAGCGCGATCCGCGCGTAGGAACGCAACGCGACGCCGACCGGCAGCTCCGGGACCTCGGCGTGCGCCCGGATCAGCGAACGCAGCGCGACCGCGCCGATCGGGTCCAGGTCCTCCAGCGGCTTGGTGTCGGGGGCGACCAGCCGCATCGCCAGCCGCTGCGGGCCGACGGCGATGCGCACGTTGCCGAAGTCGGGGTCGGTGGCTCGGCGCTCCCACAGCCGGGACGTCATCGCCAACGACCACAAGGCGTCCGGATCGGGGCTGTCCCAGTACGCGGCCTCCCGCTGCCGCGAGGCTGTCGCGCGGATCCGTGCGCGGGCCTGGGAAAGATAGCGGAGGTAGTCGCGCCGCTCGCCTTCCAACCGCCGCTTCTTCTCCCCCGATCCGCGGCCCAGTTGGCCGACCATCATGCCCATCGTGGACATGCCGTACAGGCCGCCGGCGAGGTACGTCGCCATGGAGCCGCCGGGGCCGGCGAACATGAAGACCATCGCCGCGCCGCCGGCGGCCATCGGCAGGTACACCAACAGCTGTCCGAAGTTACCCGCGACCGTCTCGGGGAGTTCCGGAGGCGACTCCAGAAGCAGATCGCCGCGGGGGCGTTCGGGGCCGGGGCGCCGGGCGGGACGGTGGAACGGTCGGGTCGTCAAGGTGTTGCCCCCATGGTCGGCGGCTTTCCGGGCGTCGCCGCCCCTCCTGCCAAGTCAGGAGTCCGCTACTGTACCGAGGCGACGGGAGGTCACAGGCTTTTGGGCGCTGCGGCCGTCGCCGGACCCAGACTATTCGCAGGGGGCGAGCTAGGCCATGGAGACCAGCCCGGCACTGTCCTTCTCAGAGACCTGCCGCATCACGGTGGTCGCGCCGCGCATGAGGCTGGACATCGCGGTGCCGGCGGACGTCCCGCTGGCGGCGCTGGTGCCGACGCTGCTCCTGCACACCGGCGAGCAGGCCGTCGAGGCCGGGGCGGCGCACGGCGGGTGGGCGTTGCAGCGCCTCGGCGAGCCACCGCTGGACACGAATGGGACCTGCGCGGGGCTCGGCATCCTCGACGGCGACATCGTCTACTTCCGGCCCCGGGCCGCCGCCGCACCGGAAGCCGTCTTCGACGATCCGGTGGACGGGATCGGGACCATCCTGCGCGACCGGACGCGGCGCTGGACGCCGGAGGCGACGCGGCGCTGCGCGCTGGCCTGCGCCGCGCTGCTCCCGCAGATCATCCTGTATCCCCTGCTGCACGCTGGCCCGAGCTGGTCCGGCCCGGCGCTCACCGCCGGGATCATCGCGCTGGCCTTGCTTCTGACCGCCGGGGCGCTCTCGCGCGCGGTCGGCGACAGCGTCGCAGGGGCCTTCTTCGGTATTGCGGCCGTACCGTTCGCCGCCGTCGCCGGGCTGCTGGCGCCGCTCGGCGACCACGCGCTGAGCAGCATCGGCGCGGCACATTTGGCCACCGCGGGCGCGGCGGCCTTCGCGGCGTCGATCCTGGGAGCCTGGTTCGTCGGCGTTGGCGGTGGCGCTGGTGTTAGTGCCGGTGCTAGCGGCAGCTTTGGCGGTGGCGGTGGCGGTGGCGGTGGCGGTGGCGGTGCCAGTGGCGCTGGTGTTAGTGCCGGTGCTAGCGGCAGCTTTGGCGGTGGCGGTGGCGGTGGCGGTGCCGGTGGCGGTGGCGGTGGCGGTGGCGTTGCCGGTAGAGCAGGCGCCGGACCGCGGCCCGACAACCCGCCAGCTGGCGCAGCGCTGCTGGCCCCGGCCATGACCGCTGCCGCAATAGCACTGGCCGCGTTGGCGTCCCTGCGCTGGAATGCCGAAGGCTGCGCGGCTCTCGCAGCTGCGCTGATGCTGGCCATCAGCGTCCTCATACCGCGCATCGCCTATCGCGCTGCTGGACTGCCCGGCGCGGTAGTCCCGTTGAACGCCACAGATCTGCGCGCACAAAGCACCCCACTGTCCACAGCGGCCCTGGCCGGACGCAGCGTCACCGCCGACCGGCTCGTCACCGCGCTGGTCGCCGGCTCGGCGCTGGCGGTGGCCGCGTGCACGGCCTTCGCGCTGCGCTGGCCCGGCTGGACGCCGCCGGTGCTGGCCGCGGTGATCGCGGTCCTGCTGGCGTTGCGTGCGCGGCTGTTCGGCGGTGTCGCGCAGCGGTGGTGGCTCATCGGGGCCGCGCTGGCCGTCGCGGTACCGGCCGCCGCCACTGTCGCAGAGCGCTGGCGCAGCGGCGATGTCGGGCTCGGCGTGGTCGTGGGCGTGGTTCTGCTCGCGACCGCGATCGTCGGCCGGATCGCGGTTCAGCCGGAACGCCGGTTCGCTCCGACCCTCGCACGCTGGGCGGACCTGCTGGAACTGACCGGCGTCATGGCAACCGTGCCGCTGGCGTTGTTGATGCTGGGCACCTTCGGCTACTTCCGCTCACTCGGCGGCTGACATGGCGGTCCAGAGCAGACGAGACCAGGTCCTCGCCTACCGCTTCCTGCTGCGTCGGCGACACGCGACGCTGCTCAGCGGTGATCCGGACTCCCCGGAGGCGCCGCTCCGCAAGCTGAGCACGGCGACCTTCGCGAGCATCATGCTCGCGACGCTGATGGCCGCCGGCGCCGGAGTCCTCGGCGCACTCAGCCCAGGGCATAGCGCTTCATGGCGAGATCCGAACGTGGTCATCGTCGTGAAGGAGACCGGCAGCCGCTTCATCTACGACCCGACGCCGGCTCCGCCGGGATCGCCGCCCGCGCTCCATCAGATCCTGAACTACACCTCGGCCCGGCTGCTGCTGGGTACGTCGGGGTGGAAGACGGTCTCGGTGTCCGAGAAGTCGCTCGCCAGCGTTCCCCGTGCCGCTGATATCGGCATCGTCGGCGCACCAGACGACCTGCCGAGCGCTGGCAACGTGCACGGCGGGCCGTGGACCGTGTGCTCACTACCTGGAACCAACGCCCAGAACCTACCCGTGACGCTGACGCGGCTGACCATCGGCGCGGCCACAGATGCCGCACTCGGCTCCCCGCTCGGCGACCAGGGCCTGGTGGTGCAAGCAGGCGGCGGCTACTGGCTGGTGTGGCACGGCCACCGGTTCCAGATCGGCGACCCCACTGCGGCAGCCAACGGCGACACCCCTGCCCGAGTGCTCACTTTCCTCGGCTGGTCTCCGGGCCAGGCGCTGCCGGTGAGCCAGGCCTGGCTGGACAGTCTCAGTGCGTTGGCTCCGCTGCGCGCGCCGCACCTGGACAACGGCACGCCGCCGGCGAACGTAACGGTGACCGGGCAGAAGGTGTCGGTCGGGCAGTTGGTGCGGGTGCCGGCGCAGAACGGCGTGGCCGAGCGGCTCTTCGTGGTCACCGTCAAGGGCTTCGTGCAGATCGACAACCTGCAGTATCAGCTGCTTGCGACGGCCTCGGACCTGCAGCCGATGGCCGGCACGCCCCTGGACGTCGGCAACGGCCAGTCCGGGGACGCCGCCACGGTGTCTTCGGGCGACGGGCAGTGGCCGCAGACGCCACCGACGTTGGTGAATGCTGCGGCGGCGGGTCCGTCCACAGCCTGTGCAAGCACGACCGGCGCCGACGGCACCATGTCCGTGTCAGTCGCCCCGGCCACAACCACCCAACCGACTTGCTACCGCCTGCCGCCCCAGACGCCGTCCGCGACCTACCTGGCGGACTGCGTCAACGTGGTTCCCGGCACCGCCGCCGTGGTGCGCAGCCGCACGAACGCAGGTGTGGCGGCGGCGGTATACCTGGTCAGCGGCAACGGGGAGTACACGGCCAAGGACTCGCTCGGGCCGGATCCGGCGACCACGCTGAAGGCTCTCGGCTACAGCTCGGTAGCGCCGGTCACGGTGCCGGAGACCATGCTGGATCTGTTGCCCGACGGGCCGGCCCTGACTGCGGATGCGGCGCGAACGGCAGTCGTTCCGCCAGGGCCGTAGCGATCCTCGCCCCGAAACCGGTTCCACCCCCGTCGCGGTACAAATATCAACCCCCTGCAGGGCGACTCAGACGCCTGTGACCTCGTATGGTGTTGAGGGAAATGGAACGGCGTGCGCCGGTCTGGTTCGTAATCGAGGAGGCGATATGAGCGACGGTGCGAGCGGCCTGGTCGGAGCGGATCTCCATGGGATGCAGTCGGGGCAGACCGCGATCCAGGACGCGATCGACAACCTGCAGAACCTGGCGAGCCGCCTGGACGCGGCCCGGGACGCCACCCACGGTGGCTGGCAGTCGCAGGGTGCGGACTTGATGCGTGAGGTCATGCTGGAGTTCCACAACGAGTACCAGTCCATGGTCCGCGATCTGGAGAACATCCTGCACAACATGGGTGCCAACCAGCGGAACTACGCAGTCAGCATCGAGAATGAGACCGCGGGTGTGAAGCGCCTGTCGAGTCTTCTCGGCGGCCAGAGCTGACGATTCCGCCGGGCCGGTTCTCCGGCTCGCGGCAAGCAGGCTTCTTCCATTCCATCCGAAAGGCGGGGAACACCGTGGGCAACCCGGACTTCATGAACATCCAGTACGCGACGATCTCGGACTTCGTCACCGAGCTGACCGCCATCAACACCGCCGGTCGGCAGCTGATCGAGGACCTGACCACCACGCTGCAGAGCAATACCGAGCTCTGGAACGGCATCGCGAAGCTGGGCTACAACGACGTGCACCGCAAGTGGAACGGTCAGTTCGAGCGGATGAGCACGATCCTCAGCGAAGTGCAGAACCACGGCAACCAGACGCAGGAGCTCTACCAGGAGATCGAGGCCCAGAACATCTCCCTGTGGGGCGGTCAGTAGGCCGACGGATCCTGAACGTCGACAACGGAGCCGGAAGTGAGGTGGAAAGGTGACCGGCGGCAGCCCCGACGGTGACATCACCGCGGAATTCACCGCACTGCAGAGGCTGGCCGGCGGGGGGCCGGGGGCGGGGGCCGGAAGCGGCCTGCCCGCGGTCATCACGTCGCTGAGCTCGCTGCAGAAGGACTGCAGCACACCGCTGCAGTTCGCCAGCGGTGTGGCGTTCCCCGACGCCGGCACGTTCGGGGACTACTACACGTCAGTGCTCGACCAGCTGGTCGGCCCGCAGCCGAACGCGGGCATGCAGCTGCTGGTCACGCACGTGACCGCGCTGTCCGACGTCGCGCGGTGGACGACGACCAACTACCAGAGCGCGGCGGATCTGGAGAAGGCCGGCGCGACCGTCATCAACGACCGGCTCAACCAGGTGCTGGCCGACCCGACCGGGACGACCACCGGCACGACCGGAGCCACCGGAACGACTGGGACGACCGGCACGACCGGCCCCACGACGACCCAAACGGGAGGCGCCCAGTGAGCCGCCCCGACCCGGGTCCCAGCTACAGCCCGAGCCGCTCGACCACCACGGCGCCGTCGGCGGCCAACGCCGCGCTGGCCAACCACCAGATCGAGGCGATCTTCCGCCCCAACGGCAAGTCGACCCCGATCGACGACTACATCGGCCAGCTCACCACCGTGGCGCAGAACTGGAAGATCAACGCCGGCGTCCTGCAGCAGACGGTCAGCGATCCGGCGACGCCGACCTCGATGGCCGGCCTGATCAGTGCCAACACCGGCGACCTGAAGTGGACCGGGGCGGCGGCCAGCGACTACGGCACCAAGGCCACGGCGACCGCCGCGTACGGGGACCAGATCGCGCAGACCATGCCGAAGATCCAAGGCGTGCTCTCGGGGCTGGCCGGCAACCTGGGCAAGAGCAAGGCCGCCTTCCAGCCGATCTTCGACGCCTGGGGCACGCCGAGTTCGGGCAGCAAGGCGGTGGTGCCGAACGCCATGGCGACGATCCTCTCGACCTGGCTGCCGGCCAACTGCGTCTGGGTGCAGACCCAGCAGAGCGAGCAGTACACCAGCTACTCGGACCAGTCCGGCCCGATGAGCGTCAGCGCCATGATCTACGTCCCGGCGCAGAACATGCACGCGGACCCGTCGAACCCGTACATAGCCAGCACCTTCGACCTGTACGCGCCGGACCAGAACGGCTCCGGCGACTACGGCTATTCGGGCCTGGTGTGGTGCTCCTACAACCCGAACGACACGTATCCGCAGGTCCAGAAGATCACGGTCTTCGACTCGGCCGACGGGAACAACATGGTCACCGAGAAGGACCCCAGTGTCTTCACGGCCGGATACTTCCAGCAGCACTTCGGGCAGCAGTACGGTACGCACCTGCAGGACCTGATGACCATCACCGGGCAGCACTTCACCGACGCCCGGTCCCAGTTCCCGCCGCTCCCGCAGCCCGCCAAGGCCCTGAAGCCGCCGACGGGTGACGGGACCGGCCCGGGCGGAAAGGGCGGTCTCGGTACCGGCAGGCTGAGCACCGGTGGTCCGGGCGCCGGCGGTCTGGGAACTGGCGGCCTCGGCACCGGCGGCAAGATCGGCAGCCCGGGCGCCACCGGCCTCAAGCAGCCCCCGGCGCCGAAGACGCCGACCGGTCTGACGACCCCGACGCCGCCGCCCTACCACCTCCCGACGCCGAACCCGCCGGCCACCGGCCTGCCAGGCCCGGGCAACGGCGGCCTGCCCGGCGGCAACAACGGCCTGCCGAACCCGCCCGGCGGCGCGAACGGCGGCTTCCCGACACCGACCGGGCTCCCGAATCCGGTCGGCACGCCGGGCGGCTACACGTCCACGCAGACCGCCGGCTTCAACCCGAACCAACTCCCGACGATGACCTCGGGCCTGCCCGGCGGCGGCACCGGCGGCCTCGGCGGTCTCGGGGCCGGCGGCGGCCTCGGCCCCGGCGGCGCGGCCACCGGCCTGGCCGGGACCGGCGGCGGCCTCGGAGCCCTCGGCGGCGCCGGCGGCCTCGGGGCTCTGGGCACCGGCGGATACGGCGGCGGCGCACCGACCACGGGCGCCAACGGCGGCCTTGGCCTGGGCACCACGGCCTCCGGCGCGCCGCTGGCCGCCGGCGAGACCACGGCCGCGCAGGGCGCGCTCGGCGAGCAGGCGGCGATGGCCGAGGCCGGAACGGCCGGGCGCATGCCGATGATGCCGCCGATGGCCCCGATGGGGATGAACGGCGGCAACGGGGATCGCAACCGCAAGTCCTGGCTTCCGGAGGAAGAGGACCTGTGGGGTCTGGCCGAGGGTTCGGCCGCCCCGCCGGTCATCGGAAGCGAGTCCTAGACGGCACCGGGCCCGTACCGCCCGGGCCCGCCAGATCCCCATAGTCCAATCCAGAACAACGCGCCACTGGCGGAAGGCAGGCACCGTGAGCGAGTTACCGACATTCGCCACCGCGCAATCCGTGGCGCAACTCAAGGCCCTGTATTCGCAGCTGCTCGACGAGGCCGACGACGTCAAAGCCCGGGTCACGGACTTCAAGCAGCGCAGCGCTGCCATCGAGGGCCGGGCCCGCACCCCCGAGGACGACATCCGGGTGACCGTCGGCCCGCACGGCGACCTGCGCACCCTGGAGATCGACCCGCGCGCCTACCGCAAACTCGGCCCGACCGAGCTCGCCCAGGAGATCGTCGAGCTCTGCGAAAGGGCGCACCGGGACGCCGGCGAGAAGGTCGGCGACCTGATGAAGTCCGTGCTCGGCCGCGACTTCGACGTCGAGGCGTACCTGCGCGGCGACACGCAGCCGCCGCGGCCCTCACGGCTGCCGTCCTCGACCCCGAACCAGGGCCTGGACCTCGGCGACTGGCTCGACCGGCTCAAGGAGGGGAACCTGTGACCGGCGGAGGATTCACCGTCGTCCCCAGCGAGGTCCAGACCAACGGCGCCGAGTTCGCCGCGGTCGCCGACCAGGTGCGCGCGATACAGACGACGCTGCTGGCCAAACTCAACGCCGAGGGCGCGTGCTGGGGCAACGACGAGGCCGGCGCCCAGATCGCCAAGACCTACGTCGAACCGGCGATGAAGGCACTGGAGCAGATGGACGCGGTGGACGGCGGCGTGTCCGCGATGGCCGACGCCACCGCCAGCTGGGCCAAGAGCTACCAAAGCGTAGAGAACGCTTAGGGAGGGGCCAGGCCATGTCCGTCCCGCAGTTCGTCCCACCCTGGGGCTGGGCCCAGGAGATGCTGGGGCTGTCCTGGCCGCAGGGCGACGAGGACGCCCTGCGCCGCTGCGGTGAGGCCTGGCAGGAGGCGTGCGGCTCGCTGCTGAACGCCGCCGGCTACGGCAGCGACGTGGTCTCGAAGGTCAACTCCGCGATCACGTCGGTGTCCTGCGACGAGTTCAACAACTACTGGTCGAGATACGTCCAGGGCAACGGCATCCTGGAGCAGCTGGCCGGCCAGTGCGCCGCGATGGCCAACTACGCCGACGCCGCAGCCCTGCAGATCGAAGCCACGAAGATCTCCGAGAACGTCGTCGCGGTCATCCTCTACATCCAGATCCTCGAAGCGCTGGCGGAGATCGCCGCCACCTTCGGCCTGGACACCCCGCTGGTCGCGGTACAGGTGGCGGCCGAGCGCTGGGCGGCCCAGAGCGCGCTACGCATGCTCATCAAGGGCCTGATAGAGGCGCTGGCGTTCACCCTGCTGCCGGACCTGATCTCCGAGACGGTCCAGATGGTCGAGGGCCACCGGAACTGGGGCGACTACGACAGCTCGCTGCTGCTGCACGACTTCGAGCACGGCATCCTGCTCGGCGGCCTGTTCGCGCTGCCGGGCCTCGGCGGGCAGTTCGCCAAGCGGTTCGACCTGGCCATGCCGACGTTCGCCAAGCCCCTGCTCGACAACTCCTTCACGAACAACCCGTTTGTCCGCAAGGGCGCCGGCATGGTCTACGGCGGCGCGTCGATGATCGGCGGCAACGCGGCGACCTACTACGCGGACCAGGGGATCCAAGCCCTCGGCGCCAAGAACTGGGCCGCCGGCGAGCAGGGCCCGTTCGCGAACTGGCAGAAGGCGTTCCTGCAGGGCATGTTCCAAAGCGGGATCCACGGCGCCAAGGACCTCGCGAAGGACCAGATCACCACCCCGCGCATGACGATCGACACCACCGGCGGCGACAACCTGCTGGTGCACCGGTACGGCGGCGCGATCGATCCGAACGGCGCGAACGGCGTGACCGTCTACCGGACCGGGCCGGACCCCTCCCAGCCGCCGACCCGCCTCGGACGCGGCAGCTTCGACGGCGAGACCGGAACCCTGACCGTCAGCGACAAGAACGGCGCCACGACGGACTACCAGGCGGTCCGCGCGCAGACGCTCGACCGAGGCGGCAGCCCGACCGGCAGTGTCACCTACGCGCCCTCGGAGGGCGGCGGCGCGTACGAGCCGACCGGCGTCGTGTCGCACGGCGGCGGCAAGGGCCCGCTGCCCGCGGGAACATCAGAGCTCTACGACGCCAACGGTCAGCACCAGGGGACGGCCGTCCGGAACGTCCCGGCCCCGGACTCGGGGTCTGCCTCGGCACCGGTCTACGACCCGACGACGCGCCCCGTCGATCCCGGCGCCTCGCACGTCTTCCAGCTGGGCAAGGACCCGGTGGTCGTGGTCTCCGGCGACGGGCAGACCGTGCCGCAGGGCTTCAACCGTCCGCTGGGCACCAACGAGGCCGCGGTCTACAACTACGACACCGGGCAGTTGCGGGAGGTCTACACCTACCCCGGCGACAACCCGATCCCGCCGGGCCACCAGGCCGTGTTCAATGCGGACGGCTCGTTCCAGGGCGTCCAGCCGCTCAATGACTTCCTGCGTCCGCAAGGCGCGCCGGGCGACATGGCCGCCGCGCACACGCGCGCCGCGAGCGGGATCGGCCAGGAGGACCCGGCCGTTTCCAGTGATCCCACAGCGGTGCCCGGCGACATCACGCAGGATGGGACCTTCCACGGCCAGAACGACCTGGAGCGGTACCAGCAGCAGTACGCCGCCGAGCACCAGCAGGCCGCACAGGCGCTCAGCGATCAAGCCCAACGGTTCGAATCCCAACTCAGTGGGACCGCGGCACAACAGCGGGAACTGGTCGGCGTCGGCGCCGTCCATGCCGCAGCGTTCACGGCGCTCGGCAGCCACACCGGAAGCGGTAGCGGTGGTGGGCGCTCGGATTTCGGTGGCGGCGGTCACGGCGACCCCTTCGGCCTCCCCGACCGTCCTGCACGCGTCGCAGCGGTCGCCGGCGAAGGCGATCACCAGCTGCTGACCATCACCAACGGTGAGCACAACGCGCAGATCCGGCTGGACACCACCGAATCCGGCCTCGTCGTGAGCACGCTCGACACTAACGGCGACATCCTGCGCCAGATGGCGGCCTCGGCCGACCACGGCACCGGCTCCGGCGCCTTCACGATCTTCGCCCACTCCGACGCGGACGGCATCGTCGTCGACGGCATGCACCTGCCGTTCTCCGAGCTCGCCGACCACCTCGCGGGCGTGCCGAAGGACGTCCCGATCCGGCTCTACGGCTGCGAGGCCGCCGACGGCGCGGCCGAGCTGGCCCGGGTGTCAGGGCACGACGTCATCGCCGCCGACGCGCCGGTCTGGATCGACCACCGCGGGACCGTCGTCGCGACGGCCCACCAGGTCGACAGCCCGCACGGCCCGCGCCCGGACCTGGTCGACGACGGCACCGGCACCGGACACCTGGCCGGCGACGGCACCTGGAAGCTCGCGCACCCCACCTCCGACGGCCGCGTCGAGACCCGCGACCTGCCGCCCGGCGACCCGCTCCGACCGCCCTCGGCGCACTTCGACCCGAGCGGCGACGTCCTCCGGCTGGCCGGCGACAAACAGCCGGCGCCATGGGGCTTCAAACAGCTGCGGCGCAACGACCGCGATGGCTCGCTCCAGGCATCCAGGGACTTCGAACAGAAGCTGGGCGCATTCGACTTCAAGGACCCCGCGGTACTGGAACAGACTCGCAGTACCCTGCGAGACCTGCGCACGGCCCTGCGGACGCTCAACGACAAGCTGCCGGACGAGTCCCAGACCGCCTTCGAGCACCGGATCGACAGCGTCTTCCTCAGCGACAACGCGGGGAACGCGGGCAACGTCGGCACGCACGTCCCGGTCGACACGATCTTGGAGCAGGGCGACGTCCGGGAGACCATGACAGCCATCTACAACGCGCTCTACATGAACTACGACCGCCCGGAGGTCTTCAAGAACGCCATCATCCGGGTCGCCGACGCCGGGGACTGGAACCGGCTCCAGGACGCCGGCGTGAACATCGAGAGCCTGCGAGCCCGCTACCGCCAGCTCAACAGCCCGCTGCGGCGCGCGCTCGGGGCCTTCGAAGCCGGACCGCTGGGAGAGAAGATCCTCGGAGCCGGCGGCCACCGCTTCGACCGCGACCCGGTGGCCACCGGCAACGTGATCCTCAACTCCGACCACCCGATCGAGAACCAGCTGGCCACGATCCGGAGCCAGAAGGGCCGGAACGACCGCCCGGACGCCGAGCAGGAGGCGTTGGCGCGCACCGCGCAGCACTACGAGGATCTCGGCGCGCCGCTGGGCCGGCTCTCCCGCGACTTCGTCCAGCAGCACATGGACCTACCGGTCGACGACCCGAGCGCCAAACTGCCCTGGCGCGAAGGCGTCACGGTCCACGACACCAAGAGCGCCTGGACCGACGCCACCGAAGAAGCCGGCCTGCCCACGGCCGACGGCATCTCCCTGACCACCACCAAGATGCTCACCTCGGCCGAGCTGCTGGGCCTGGATCCGGCGCAGCGGGACCAGTTCCTCAAGGGCCTGATGGCCTGGATGCTGCCCGGCCGGGACCACTCGCTCTACGAGATGGCGCTCGGCGCGCAGATCGCCCGAAGCGGACCGCTGGCCGGCGGCCGCATCCGCGACGGCGTGGACCCGGTGGAGTTCTATCGACGGGTCTTGGACTGGCACGGCGAGTCCGGGCCGGCCCCGGACGTCCCGCTGCCGCACCAGACCCACTACCAGCACCTGGCCACGGACCCGCAGGGCTTCACCGAGGCCCGGCACAACCGCGCCGACGAGCCCGAGCTGAACGAGCTGGTCCACGAGATCTGGCAGCAGCTGTCCGACGGCCGCATCACCGACGGCGAGCCGCCGGCCGGCCAGATCCCGGAGCACACACCGCCGGCCGCGCACATCCCGGAGTACACGCTGCACGCCTGGGCCGAGCGCAACGGCATCGACCCGAACGACCCCGAGGCCGTGCGCGCGGCCGTCGCCGGGCTGTCCGAGGCGCATCTGACCGCGCTGGCCGTCTACACCACGCACAGCCACACGGCGATCAACCACGCGCTGACCGTGGACTCGTTCACCGGATCGCTGCCGGAGTCCGTTTCGGACCGGCTCATGCGTGCCGAGTTCGGCCACACGGCGCGGGTCTCCGTCGAGCGCTACTTGTCAGCCCTCGCCAAGGGTGAGAACCCGGGCCGGCTGCCGATCGCCCTACGGCCGATCGTCCACACCGGTCCCGAGCCGCTGAACAAGAACTCCCCGCTGACTCCCGAGGCCCAGCAGTGGATCGACGGCGCGTCCGACGAGCGGGCCCACGCCTGGACCGGTATCAAGGAGCAGGTGAACGAACGGCTGCCCGCGCTGTTCGACGAGATCCGCGTCCACACCGACATGTTCATGGAGGCCCTGCACCAGCTTCCGGCGATGGGCAGCCCGGAGCATCCGATGCTGGTGTTCCGCGGCGACAAGGTCAACCTGCTGAGCCGGGGACGCTACGTCGACCAAGCCACCACCCGGCAGGTGTTCAGCCTCAGCCCGGACCTGGCCACGGCGGTCCACTTCATGGAGACCAATCCGGGCAGCGGGACGCCGACCCTGGTGTTGTACGAGCTCACCGGTAAGAACGCCCGCGACCTGTCGCCGTTCACGGTCTACCGGGGCACCCGCGAGTACGTGTTCCCGCCCGGAGCACGGACCCACCGGGTCACCGATCCGGAGCGGGTCGCGGCGATCCTGGCGCGGGTGCCCGGTCTGCCCGACGGATGCGAGATCATCGTCATGGAGGAGGGCTGATCCATGACCGAGCAGGAACCCGCGGACAGCACGACCGGAAGCACGGCCGCCGACCGGTGGCGGATGCTGTCCCGCGTCCACCGGCTGGTCTCGGGGCTGGCCGGGCGGCTGCCCGATCCGCTGATCACGCAGGCCCGGGAGTGGGTCGGCCAGGAGGACGTGCTCGGGCTCGCCGAGGTCGTCGTGAACGCCGCGATGACGCTCGGGGTGAGCGTGACGCCGCAGGAGGCCGAGACGCTCGCCGCGCTCCCGGCCGCTCCCGGCCGCCGGCCCGGCCTGCCTCCTGAGCTCCGGATCTCCGACGCCGCCGCGCGGCTTCCTCCCGCTGTGGCCTTCCGGACCGGGCCGCCCGCGATCGCCGACGACCTCGACCGGGCGATGGTCGCGTCGGTGTTCCGCGACCCGAAGGTCGTGGCGATCCGCCGGTCGACGAGGTCCGGGATCGGCCACGGCGACCGGCGCGTGTATCTCCTGGAGGCCGCGCCCGGCGCCGAGCTGTGGCGGCTGGCGGCCGAGGCGGGGCGTGCCCTTCAGACGCGGGGCGAGGGTGCACCGCAGATCGAGGCGTACTGGACCGGCGAACCGCAGACCGGGTATCAGCAGGCTGCACTGGCCGCGTCGCTACGGCTGTGGGCCCGGCCCGAGCTGCCGGAACGGGGCGCGTCGGTGTTCGGCGCGGCGGTCGACCGCGAGCGCGCCGCCCGGGTGACCGAGTGGTTCCAGTGGTCCGGCGAGGTCTGGGCCACGATGACCCGGCTGCACCGGCTGCTGCTGCGGCTGGCCGCGGACGTGCCCGCCGAGCGCTTGGCCGGGCTGCGGCGCTCGCTGGCCGAGGGCGAGTTGGCGGGCTTCTCCGTCGGCCTCGTCTCGGTCCTGGCCGAGTCGAGTCTGGCGCTGACCGCGACGGAGGTCGCGCTGCTGCGGGAGATCCCCCGGCAGATCGAGGAGCCGGGACTGGACCTGTCGGCCCTGGACCGGGTCCCGGTCAGCATCGCCGACACCCCCAAGCCGGTGACCGCCTTCGACCTCCGCCCGGCTCCGGACCAGGGCTTGGACGCCGGTCCCACGGTGGTACTGATGATGGCCTCGCAGCCGGGCGTGATGCAGGTGTGGCGGGCCTGGCGGGGCAGCGGAGCGGCGGTGATCCCGGTGTTCCTGATCGAGGTCGATCCGGGGCTGGCCGCCTGGGACGTCGCCTTCGACGCGCAGCTGGCGCAGGCCCCGGCCGGGCCCGCGCAGGTCGAGGTGTTCTGGAGCGGCGAGGCGCTGCCGGAGTTCCACCTGGCGGCGTTGAAGGACGCGGACCCGCTGTGGATCGCTACCTTGGAGGAGTCGCCGCACACCGGCGGCATCCGGACCACCGGCGTCTACGACTTCGCCGACGCCGACGGCGTGCCGCGCTTCAGCGCCGACCACGTCCGGCTGCCCGACCGAGCCGAATGCGATCGCCTGGCCGCTCGGATGATGTCCGGGGACGCCGTGGTGACGAGCCTCGCGGCGGCCGAGGACGTGATCGACCCCGACCGCGGCCGGGTCGTGCCGCAGGAGCACCGTACCGACGGGGAGTGGATCTGGCGCGCGTCGGCCGCGTACTACCTGGCCGAGTACCAGCTCGCGCCGCATCCGGATCTGCTCGCACACCTGCGGCGGATGGAACGAGGAGCCGACGTCGCCGATGCCTGAGCAGGTTCATATCGCCCGAGTCCCGGTGGACAACGGCATCGTCGGCCCGATTCTCGACGACGCCGAACGCGAGCGCGTCGCCGCGTTCCTGGCCGCCGGCGCGCCGATCCTGATGACGACGGCCCTGAGCCCGGACAAGCTCGATCCCTCGCGCGGCAAGGTCGTCGGCGCCTCGTTCCGGACCGACGGCACGTGGGTATGGAGCGACGGGCTCGCGTACTACGTCCGGGTTCACGGCCTGGCGCCCGAGGACGATCTGCTGACGTGGATCAGAGCGCTGAACTACCGGTGCGCGGCGCCCGACAAGGCTGCGATGGACGAGGCCCTGGACGCGTTGTACGCGTCGTTCCGTTCCTGATTCCGCGACACGCCCCAGCACGCGGGGAGGCGTCGTCCTGCGCATTTCCCGGATGGCGGAGCGCTACGGTATGTGCGCGTAACGGACATACCGCCCGCTTGAAGGGACGCCGCCGTGAGCCAGCCGACACCCGCGCAGCTGCCGTCGATCCTGCCGGCGCCCAGGCCCGATGGCGTGGACGGGGCGGCGACCCCCGAAGAACGGGGCCTGGCCGACACGGCGGCGGCGTTCCGCCTCACCCGGCGCGCGTCGATCTGCCTGTGCATGATCGTGAAGAACGAGGCCGCGGTGATCGAACGCTGCCTGGCCTCGGTGCGCGGACTCGTCGACTACTGGGTCGTCTCCGACACCGGATCGACCGACGGCACCCAGGACCTGATCCGCGCGGCGATGGCGGACGTCCCCGGCGAGCTGCACGAGGACCCGTGGCGCGACTTCGGCCACAACCGCTCGCTGAACCTCGAACACGCGCGGGGGAAGGCCGACTACCTGCTCCTGATCGACGCCGACATGGTCCTGCGCCAACACGGCGAACTGCCGGCGCTGACCGCGGACTCGTACATGATCCGGCACGGCGGCGATCTGGAATACCGCAACAAGCGGCTGGTCCGCGGCAGCCTGCCGTGGCGCTACGTCGGATCCACCCACGAATACCTCACCACCGACCGCGCCGACCGGGAACTCCACGAACTCCACCTCGACGAGTTGGTGGTCGACCACTTCGCGGACGGCGGCTCGCGCGCCGACAAGTTCGAGCGCGACATCCGCCTGCTGTCCGCGGACCTCGAACGGGATCCGGACAACACCCGCACCGTTTTCTACCTGGCGCAGACGCGGCGCGACCGCGGCGAGCGCGAGGCGGCGATCGCCTTGTACCGGCGACGGGTGGAGATGGGCGGTTGGGCCGAGGAGGTCTATTTCTCGCTGCTGCAGATCGGGGAGTTGTTGGCGGACGCCGGCGACTGGCCGGCCGCGATGGACGCCTTCGTCCAGGCCTGGGAGTACCGGCCGCAGCGGCTGGAGGCGTTGTACGAGCTCACCTCGCGACTGAGGCTGCGGTCGCAGTATCAGGCTGCTTACTCGTTCGCGAGCGCCGGGATCGGTGAGCCGCAGCCGGACGACGTGTTGTTCGTGCGACCGTGGGTCTACCGGTGGGGGCTGCTGTTCGAGCTGTCCATCAGCGCGTACTGGGTCGACGACTTCCGCGGCTCGGTGCGGGCCTGCGACATGCTGCTGGAGATGCCGGACCTGCCGGATCCACACCGGGAACAGACGATCGCCAATCGCGAGATGTCGGTGCGGCGGCTCGTCGATTCTCGTCGTTGAATTCTCGTCGTTGATATGAGGAATGCGCCGCACTGTCGCGGCCCGATCACCCGCTGAGCGTGGCCTGACCTCGGCAGATCGGCCGAGCGAGTGAGGAAGACGGCGATGCCGTTTCGGTGCGATCAAGCTTCGGGCAACCAGAGGTCTGAGGCCAGTCGCCATTCTTCAGATTCACTCGGGAAAGGGCTACTCCAGCATGCCGCAAGAATCTCAAAGGTCGGTGGGGACGCTCCAGAAGTGCGTCATGGTGACCACCGGTCTGACGGTGCTCGCCGGCGCGACGCTGACCGTCGTCGGCGTTCAGCACGGCACGGCGCACGACCACCACACCCGCACGGAGGCTGCGGCAAGCACCACGCCGCTGAGCGTCGCCGCGCCGGTCAACGTCGCCGCGTTCTCGGCGCCGCCGGCGGCCCGGGTCGCGGCTCGGGTCGCGGACCGGGTCGCGGGTCGGGTTGCGGGTCGGGTCGCGGACCGGACGACGCTCAGCGCGGCTGTGCACCCGGCACTGCACCAGGCGGCGGTCCGGCACGCATTTACGCCGAAGGCCGATGGGCTGCCGCTGCCTCCCCCGCCGCGCGTGTTTGTGCCCCGGCGGCACTTCGAGCCCGCACACCACCACCGCGCGGAGCACATGGCGTGCCACCACAAGCGGCACGAGAAGTGCGAGTGCGTCGGGAAACAGGGGCCTGCCGGTCCGCGCGGGCCGAAGGGGGCTCGCGGACCGATGGGGCTGCGGGGGCCCGCCGGTCCAGCCGGTGCCACCGGCGCGACCGGCGCGCCAGGGATGAAGGGTGACACCGGCGCTGCCGGTCCGGCCGGCCCTGCCGGCGCTACCGGTTCTGCGGGTCCGGCTGGTCCTGCCGGCCCCGCCGGCCCTGCTGGCGCGACCGGTAACCCCGGACCGGCTGGTCCAGCCGGTCCTGCCGGTGGCGTTGGCCCCGCCGGTCCCGCCGGCCCTCAAGGTATCCCTGGAACTCCGGGCGCGGCCGGCCCTGCTGGCCCCGCCGGCCCTGCTGGTACCCCCGGCGCGACCGGTTCTGCGGGCCCTGCAGGCCCCGCTGGCCCCGCCGGTACTGCTGGCGCTGTTGGTCCGGCCGGTCCTGCCGGTCCCGCTGGTCCCGCTGGTCCTGCCGGCCCGACCGGAGCGACTGGCCCCGCCGGCCCGGACATCGACATCGCCTTCCACAGCGACGAGTTCGCCGAGCAGGTCACCCTCAACAGCAACGCCCTGAACTACCGATTGATCGACAACAACGTCCGCGGCGCCGCCCAGTCCCTGAGCACGGGAGCCCTCGCCTCCGGCTACCCGGGCACCACCGCCGACCCCGTCGTCGACGTCTCGGAAGCCATCCAGCACGACCATCTCTACGTCAACGTCGTCACCGCCGGCGGCCACGCGGCCGAGCTCATCTGCAAACTCAACGGAACCACCGGCCTCGACCAGGGCGCCACCCCGACCGTCGCGTGCAACCGGGCCACCTCCGGACCCGCCGTCTACTGGGTCACCATCCCGTTCCTGTAGACCGCGACGCGCACCGTCCGGCCCCGTCGCAACAGCGGCGGGGCCGTTCCACGTCTCACACCCCTCACGCCTCCACAGACGCCCGCTGCGCATCGGGCAGCGCCAGCGACAGCAGCACCGCGACCGCGGAGAACCCCACCGACCACCAGAACGCCGAATGGAACGCGGTCACCGGCGTCCGCGGATGCGCCGCGATGCCGCTCTGCAGGATCACCGCCAGCACCGCCGTCCCGAACGAGCCGCCGATCTGCTGCGCGGCCCTTGTCAGCACGCTGGAATGCGGGATCTGGTGCCTCTCCAGCCCGACGTACCCGGCCACCATCACCGGCATCGTCACGGCCCCAAGCCCGAACCCGCGCAACACCATCCAGCCGGCGAGCTGCCATTCGGCCGTGTGCGGCCCGGCCAGCGCGAACGGGACGGTCGCGACGGCGACGATCGCGAATCCGCTCAGCGCCAGGACGCGCGCGCCGAGCCGGTCGATGGCGCCGCCGGTGACGGTGCGCGACAGGATCGTGCCCACCCCCTGCGGCACCAGCAGGATGCCCGCGGACAGTCCGTCGACCTACCGCTGGGCCTGCGCTGGAACACATCACGAGCCGTGATCATCGGCGACGCCGCCTCCGCCGCCCCCGCGTCGAGAACAACATCGCGGCCAGCGCCGCCCTGACCGCGAGCCGCACGCCGCCGAAGCCGGGTGCGACCGCCGGCGCTGGCACCGGCACCGGCACGAACGAGCGGCCACCGGCGCTCACCGACGAGGAGCTGGCCCACCAGCTTGAATGGACGACGCCGTTGCCGGCGGGGCAGCCCGGCTGAGGCCGGGATAAACGTCTGTGTCAGAGTCATGCGACACAATCGCGGGGTTCTGACACAGCTCGACATGCCCCGCT
Source organism: Catenulispora sp. GAS73 (assembly GCF_041262085.1). NCBI lineage: Bacteria > Bacillati > Actinomycetota > Actinomycetes > Catenulisporales > Catenulisporaceae > Catenulispora > Catenulispora sp. GAS73. The sequence goes on along the minus strand of NZ_JBGCCM010000013.1, from coordinate 206,859 downwards.
GAAATGGAGACGTCCCATGCCGTTCCCGATGCTCCCCCTCCCGGCGCCCGGCGAGGTCCTGCTCGTGAACACCTGCTACGAAGACGACGGCACTCCCCTGTGGGACGCGATCCTGCAGACCGTCGGCGGCCGCCGTGACGAAGACCTGGTCATACTCGGCGACGGTGACGGTGACGTCCGACTGCGCCTGACCGAGAACCCCGGCTGGGACTACCTGCACGGCGGCGACTTCCCCGCGCTGCTCCCGCCCGGTTTCGACGCCCCGGTCATCGCGCAGGCGGACATCTCCGCGGTGTACGGCGCCGACGCCATGATGCTCATCGACCTTCGCGAGGTTCCCGGGCGCGGTGTGCGCATCCCGACGGCGGAGCTCGGGCGCGTCCTCCCCGGGCTGCACGATGGCACGATCAGCTTCGACGAACTGATCCGCGGCATGGACCGGTGCGGCACGTACCTCGGGGACGCGGGCGAGCCGACGAATCCCACCCCGACCGGCGTGGTCCGGACCTCGTTCCCGCAGCTGCCCGTGTATCCGTTGACGCTGCTGGTGCGCACCGACTTCGAGAACCACGAGGGCTGGAGCAGCCTGTTGTCCGCGCTCGGCGACCTCACCGAGGACAACGAGACGCAGGTCGACTTCAGCGACACCGGATCGTCCGACCTGGGCCTGTCCGCCCTCGTCGTCGACGACCCCGCGTTCGAGTCGCTGCAGCCCGGCCAGGTACCGGCCCTCGTTCCGACCGTGGGCCGAAACGACCAGCACACGACGATGGTCGCGCTCGCCGACGCGCAGACGCTCGCCGACCCGGTCCACCGGCTGCTCGTCGTGGACCTCCACGACACGCCCGGCCAGTCGATCCGGATGCCGCTGGCGGGCGCCGGATCGCTGGCGGCCAATCTGGAGATCGCGAACATGGACTTCTATGAGTTCGAGAACTATGAGGGCTGGAACGGCTGAGCGCGCTCGCGGACACAGACCTCACCCCGGAGCGAACACCAAGTCGGAATCGATCCGATAGCGGTCCCCGCGATAGACCGCGCGCGTGTACTCGATGATCAGATCCCGCGAGTCCCGGGTCGTCACGTCGAACAGCAGCGCCGGGCTGTAGGGCGGTACCTCTAAGTGCCCTGATTCGCGCTCGTCGGTGACCGTGGCCTCGATCGACTGCGCGGCACGCGCCATCGTGATCCCGTACCGGGAGTGCAGCAGCTGGTAGAAGGAGCCGCGCTGGAAGTCGTCGCCGGTGATGCCGGGGACGTACTTGTCCGGGACGTGGATGCGTTCGATGGCCAGCGGGGCGCCGTTGACGATCCGCAGCCGCTCGACCTTCACCAGCAGCTCGCTCGGGGAGACGCCGAGCGCGCGGGCCAGCCGGGCGTCGGCGTTGGCCCGCTCGAAGCCGAGCGTGCGGCTCTCCCACACGCCTTCGGACAGCGGGACCCGGAACGAGTTCGCCACGCCGGCGGTCGGGGCCAGCGGCTGCGCGACCTTCGAGGGGGCGGTGAAGGTTCCCCGGCCCGGCCGGCGGATCAGCACACCCTCCTCGACGAGTTCGTCGACGGCGGCGCGCAGCGTCGGCCGGGAGACGCCGAGGGCTTCGCAGAGCTCGTGCTCCGACGGCAGCGCGTCGCCGGCGCCGGTGGAAGCCACCATCGTGAGGATCGCCTCGCGGGCGCGGGTTCGCTTGACGGCCGATCGCATTGACAAAGGGTAAGGCTTCAGCGCGGGCGGCGCCATGATCGAGCGCCACCACATGCTGTCATCACCTGCCAACCGGAGATTCTAGTAAAGACTCTTGACTTGACCTTTTGTCAGCTCAAGAATGACCGGCGTGACGTCAGTGAAGAACAGAATCAGAAAGCTGGGGGTCGCAGCCGCCGCGGCCGCCGTCGCCCTCGGAACAGTGATGGCGACCACAGCCGCGGCCACGCCGGCATCCATCACGCCGACCAGCACGGCGAACGGCTACCTCTTCCTCGACCAGATGATGGACAAGTACGCCACGGGCAGCACGCCCCGGTTGGTGCAGAGCTTCGTCCCCGACTCGGCGATGGGCTCGTTCACCGACTCGGTCACGTACGACGACGCGCTCGTCATCGACGCGCTGCTGACCCGCGGCACCGCCGACGACCTGGCGCGCGCGAAGGTGATCGGCAACGCCCTGCTGTACGTGCAGGCGAACGACAAGTCGAAGGACGGCCGCATCCGCGCCGCCTACGCGCCGACCCCGCTGACCTCGCCGAGCAAGGTCAGCGCCACCGACGACACCAGCGACGTCGGCAACATGGCCTGGGTCGGCCAGGCCCTGGTCCAGCTCTACGCCAAGACCGCGGACGCCTCCTACCTCACCGGCGCGACAAACCTCGCGACCTGGATCCAGACGAACGCGTACGCCACCAACGGCCCCGGCGGATACACCGGCGGCTACGACTCCAGCGGCAAGCTGACGTGGAAGTCGACCGAGCACAACCTCGACGTCTACGCGCTGTTCGCAATGCTGGCGACCGAAACCGGCGACAGCACCTGGACCACGCGTGCGGCGCATGCCAAGTCGTTCGTCGCCGCGATGTGGGACAGCACGAACAGCAAGTACTGGGTCGGCACCAACCCCGACGGCACCAGCCTGAACAAGGGCTTCCTGCCGGAGGACGTCAACACCTGGACGTACCTGGCGTTCAAGGACCCCGCCCGCGCCGCGTCGATCGACTGGGACGTGACCAACCTGGCGGCGACCGACGGCGCCTTCAGCGGCGTCAGCTTCGGCGCCTGCGACAAGTCCAAGGTCTGGTTCGAGGGCACGGCACACCTGGCCGACGCGCTGGCGATCCGCAACGGCGGCGGCGACGCGACGAAGGCCCAGAACTACCTGAACGCGATCCAACTCGCGCAGACGACGGCACCGCACAACAACGGGAAGGGCATCGTCGCCGCATCGCACGACAAGCTGTCCGACTGCGACTCCGACTACTACTACGCAGCGCCCCACACCGGCGCCACCTCGTGGTACCTGCTGGCTGCCACCGCGACCGATCCGTTCTACCTGCTGCCGTCGAGCTCCGTCGGCAACGACTTCACACTGAGCGCGAGCCCGGCGTCGGCAACAACCACCGCAGGCTCGACATCGAGCACCACGGTCACCACCGCTCTCACCTCCGGCACCGCGGAGCCGGTGGCACTGAGCACCTCAGGCCTGCCGAGCGGCGCGACAGCCACCTTCGCGCCCGCCTCGATCACCGCAGGCGGCACCTCGACACTGACCATCACCACCGCCGCAAACACCTCCGCCGGCACCTACCCGATCACGATCACCGGCGCAACGTCCTCAGCCACCCACAGCACGACGTTCACCCTGACCGTGACCGGAACCACTACCGGCCCGACCCTGTACGAAGCCGAGTCCACGGCGAACACCATCACCGCACCCGCAAGCGTCATCACCTGCACCGCCTGCTCCGGCGGCGCCCGCGTCGGCCACATCGGGAAGCAGAGCACCGGAACCGGCACGCTGCAGTTCAACGGCATCGTCGCCCCCGACGGCGCCGGCACGTATCAGATCACGGTGGCCTTCACCGACGGCTCCGCGAGCCGCGCCGCCTCGATCAGCGTCAACGGCGGCCCGGCGCAGTCTGTGATCTTCGGCACCACCGGCTCCTTCTCGACCCCGGGGAACCAGGCGGTCGCCCTCGCCCTGGCCGCTGGGACGAACACGATCACCATCACGAACCCGAGCGCGTCAGCGCCGGATATCGACGCGATCACGGTGCCTGCCACGCACTCGTAGCGTTGGAAAGCGCTCAGCATCGCACGGCTCTCAGTAAGTGGGCGCGCCTTGGGTCTCCACTACCGCCCACTTACTCAGACCGGCCCATCTGGGTAAACTCCCCATCTGGCTCGACGCTCTTGTAACAAGACACTGTCATAGGCGTCTGCTTGACTTTTGAACACGGGGGAGGGGTTCGCTGATGGCGCGTCCTACGGGGTGGGACATCCTGGGTCTGGATGGGGATCCGACGCCGGGTGTGGTGGAGTCTGTCCAGGCTCTGGCCAAGGAGTTCGGCGACTTCGCCCACGATGTGGAGTCGGCGTATCGGAGTCTGAACTCGTTCGGCTCGGATGCCACGGCGTTGGAGTGGGTGGGTCAGACCGCTGATGCGTTCAAGGGCCAGTTCGGCCCGCTGCCGGGGCGGCTGCAGAAGCTGTACACCTCCTACAGCGAAGCCTCCGACGCCTTGAACGCCTACGCGCCGCAGTTGCAGGCGGCACAAGCCAAGGCCGACAGTGCCCTGCGTCAGGCCCAAGACGCCAACTCCGACCTGCAACGCGCCACCACCACGGCCAACACCGCCGCCGCCGATCTGAAGACGGCTCAGCAGAACCACACCGCCAGCCCCAACCCGCAGGCGGTCACCGACGCGCAGAACGCGCACAACACCGCGCAGACCAACCTGACCAACGCCAAGGCGCGCATGGCGGACCTGGCCAAGCAGGCCCACGACGCCTACAACGACCGCGTCAGCGCCGCCAAGACCTGTGCCAACGCCCTGCACCACGCCCAATCCGACGGGATCCACAACAAGTCCTGGTGGGACCACGTCGCCGAGGACCTCTCCGAATGGGGCGGCAAGATCGCCGAGATCGCCAACGATCTCGCACCGTTCCTCGACGTCCTGGCCCTGGCCACCTCGTGGATCCCGGGCGTGGACGTGATCACCGCCGCGCTGGCCGAGGCCGACAACATCATCGCGCTGGTCGGCACCGGCATGCAGATCGCCGGCGACGCCATGCAGGGCCACTGGGGCGACGCCCTGATGGGCGCCGGGATGCTCGGTCTGACCTTCGTCGGCGGGAAGGCGATCGAGAAGGTCGGCGGCAAGCTGATGGACAAGTACGGCGGGAAGCTGCTGGAGAAGTTCGGGCAGCGGGGTGAGGGCAACATCGGCTGCTTCTCCGCCGGGGACCCCGTCGACGTCGTGTCCGGGCAGATGATCATGTCCGAGGTCGATCTCGGACTGCCCGGCGTGCTCGGGCTGGTCCTGTCCCGTGCCTACGCCTCGGACTACGAGTTCGGGCGGCTGTTCGGGCCGGGGTGGTCCTCGACACTCGACCAGCGGGTGGCGGTCAACGCCGCCGGCATCCACTTCGTCGGGGACGACGCGCAGCAGCTGCACTACCCGATGCCGGCCGACGGCGGTGCGCCGGTGCTTCCGACCGAGGGACTGCGGTGGCCGCTGATCTGGGACCGGGTGGCCGACGAGATACGGATCACCGATCCCGCGACCGGAAACGTCCGGCACTTCGCCGTCGTCCACCACGCCGCCGACGACGGTCAGATCAGGGATCTGACAGCGATCTCCGACCGCAACGGGAACCGGATCCACTTCCACCGCACCGAGGACGGCACGCCGACCGGCGTCTCACTGCCCGGCTACCGGCTGGTGATCGACACCGTCGCGAGCGCTCACGGCCCGCGGGCTTCCGAGATCCGCCTCGTCGAGGGCTCGGAGCCGGGCGAATCCACAGAGGCGGTCGTCCGCGGCTTCCGCTTCGACGATCGCGGCCGGCTGGCCGCGGTGCTGGACCCGGCCGGGCGCGCGCTCGTCTACGACTATGACGACCAGGACCGGCTGTGCGGGTGGACCGACCGTACGGGGTACCGGTACGCGTACGAATACGGTCCGGACAGCCGCGTGGCACGCGGCGTCGGCCTGGAAGGAATCCTGTCGGCGTCCTTCGCCTACGACCCGGACGATCGGGTCACCGTCGTCCGGGACAGCCTGGGTCACGCGACCGAGTTCCACTACGACGAGCTCGGGCACGTCGTCCGGGTCGTGAACCCGATGGGCGCGGCGGTCGAGACGGCGTACGACGCGTTCGGGCGGCTGCTGTCCCGGACCGACGAGCTCGGCCGGGTGACGTCGTTCGAGCTGGACGAGCACGGCGACATCGTGCGGATCACCGGACCGGACGGCGCCGTCGCCGAGCTCGGCTACAACGACCTGCGACTGCTGACCTCGGTCCGGGAAGGCGAAACGGTCCGCGGGCTCTACACGTACGACGAACGCGGGAACCTGATCGCCCGGGCGGACGCGAGCGGCGCGATCACCCGCTATGAGTACAACGAGTTCGGACACTGTGTCGCCGGCACGGACGCGCTCGGCGGCACCCACCGGTTCGTCACCGGCGCCGCCGGGCAGGCCGTCGAGATCACCGATCCGCTGGGCCGCGTCAGCCGGCTGGAACACGACGCCTTCGGGCTGGAGGTCGCGGCGGTGGGCCCGCTGGGCCGGCGCAGCGAGAAGCGGCGCGGGATCGACGGCCGGATGGTGTCGCGGACGCTGCCGGACGGATCCGTCGAGTCCTGGGAGTACGACGCGCAGGGGCGGCTGGCCGTCGAATACGACGCGGCCGGGAACGCCACGCACTTCGAGTTCGGGCCCTTCGGGATGATGCGCGCCCGGGTCACCGCCGACGGCGCGCGGCACGAGTTCGGGTACGACACCGAGCTCCGCCTGGTCTCCGTCACCGGCCCGGACGGACGGATCTGGTCCTACGAGCGGGACGCGGCCGGACGCCTGGTCGCCGAGACCGACTTCAACGGCCACCGCACCGCCTACACGCACGATGCCGCCGGGCAGGTCGTCGAGCGGGTCGACGCCGGGGCCGGCACGCGCTTCGCCTTCGACGCGGCCGGCCGGCTCGCGGCGTGGGAAACCGGCGGCGGCCGGTCGACGATCGAGTACGGGCCGCTCGGAGAGCCGTCGCGGATCGCCGGGCCCGACGGCGTCATCGAGTACGCCCGGGACGCGATGGGCCGCGTCCTGGCCGAGACGGTCGACGGCCGGACCAGCCGCTACGAGTACGACGCGCTGGGCCGCCGGGTGCGGCGCACGACGCCCGGCGGCGTGGTCTCGACCTGGAGCTACGACCTCGCCGGACAGCCGTCGGCGCTGGAGTCGGACAGCGGGGCGGTGCGGTTCGCCCACGACGAGGCCGGACGCGAGAGCTTCCGGTCGCTGGGCTCGCTGGTGCTGGCCCAGCAGTGGGACGTCGCCGACCGGCTGACCGGGCAACTGCTGGCGCCGCCGACCGCGTCGGAGGGCGGGCGCGACGCGCAGCGTCCCGCTCAGCAGCGCTCGTACGGCTACCGGGCCGACAACACGCTGGTGTCCGTCGCCGACCAGCTGCGCGGATCGCGGCGGCTGGAGGTCTCGCCGGGCGGCCGGGTGACGCGCGTCGAGGCGCAGGGCTGGACCGAGGCGTACACGTACGACGGGGTCGGCAACATCACCCGCGCCGTGAACAGCGCCGTCGGCGGCGATGCGGTCGGTAGCGATGCGGTCGCCGGCGATCCGGTCGGCGGCGATCGCGTGTACAGCGGGACCCGGCTTCGCTCGGCGGGCCGCCGGACCTACGAGTACGACGAGCGCGGACGCGTCGTCAGGGTCCTGACCCGCTTGCTGTCCGGCGGGCGGCACGAGCGCCGGTACGAGTGGGACGCCGAGGACCGGCTCTCGCGCGTGGTCCTGCCGGACGGCACGGTGTGGACGTACCGCTACGACCCGCTCGGCCGCCGGACGGCCAAGCAGCGACTCGCCGCGGACGGCGTCTCGGTCGCCGAGGAGGTGCTGTTCGTCTGGGACGACGCCCAGCTCGCCGAGCAGGTCCGGACCGACGGCGACGGCCGGCGGCGCACCGTCACCTGGGACTGGGAGCCCGGGACCTGGCAGGTCGTCGCCCAGACCGAGGCTGTCACGCGGGCCGAGGCCGTCGCACAGACCGGGCGCGAGGCCACGGTGCCGGGTACCGGGCCGGACTCGGGCTCGGGCTCCGACTCCGACGACGTAGACCGCAGGTTCTTCGCGATCGTCGGCGACCTCGTCGGGGCGCCCGCGGAACTGGTGACGATGGACGGCCAGGTGCTGCCGACCGCGACGACCGATCTGTGGGGACGCCGCGTCGCCGCCGAGGCGCCGGGCCGCTGCCCGCTGGGCTTCCCCGGCCAGTACCACGACGACGAGACCGGCCTGGACTACAACAACGCGCGGTACTACGACCCGGAGACCGGCCGGTACCTGTCGAGCGACCCGCTCGGCCTGGACCCGTCGCCGAACCCCTACGCCTACGTCGCGAATCCCACGGCATGGATCGACCCGATGGGCCTGGCGTCCGGCAAGGGCACGCAGTGGGACAAGGACGGCGGCAACTGGTACGACATGCGGCCGTCGAACCCGCCCGGCGTCAAGCCGCGCAGCGCGGGCTCCTTCGAGATCAACCACATGCCGGCCAAGAACGCGTGGGAGCAGCTCCACCTGGCCAACTCGATGAACTCGAACTACGGGCCCTCGATCCGTATGGAGTACGCCGACCACCGTGCCTTCATCAGCACCGGAAGCGGCACCGCCTCCGCCCAGTACCGCGAGTTCCAGGCCAAACTGATCGCCAGGGGCCGGATGGACGTGGCCATGAAGATGGACATCGTCAACATCCGCGCGCAGTTCGGCACGAAGTACGACGCAGCGATCGCCGAGATGGTCGCCGACCTGCCGAACAACACCCATCTCCAGGACTTCCTGTCCAAGAACGGGTGGACGATCAGGACGTGCATCCTAAAATGACGGCCATGCACATCGAACTCGACCCCCCGAACGGCATCACCGGCTTCCGTTTCGGCATGCCCGTCGAGGAGCTCAAGGAAGCGGCGGCGGCCCTCGGCGACATCAGCGTCAGCAACGAGGGCCCGCCGACGAAGGTGCGCTTCATGCAGATCTACACCCAGCTCCCGGATTTCGACATCATGTTCGCCTCCGAGGACGGCAAAACCCTGACCTCCCTGGACATCGCCCGCCCCTACGAGGACGACGCGGACGTGACGGTGACCTGGCGCGGCATCGACGTGTTCCGCACCCCGGCCCGCGAGCTGATGCAGCAGATCGAGGCCGCGGGCCATCCGATCAACCACCGGGAGCGCTGGAACCCGCTGGTCCCGGGACTCTCCTTCGGCCTCAACTGGAATCCCCGCGACGACATCCCCTTCGACGCCGACATCGACGAGGACGACACCGCGATGCCGGTGTATCTACGCGGCGTCCTGGTCGCGCCGACCACGTACTACGACGAGATGCTCGCCGGATTCGCGGCCAGAGGGGTGTGAGCTGAGGCGTTGCCGGTCACCTGCTACGACGGCTGGCCGCTGCGGCAATTGGGCGATGCGACCGCTGACACAGCATCGGTTTTCCACAGGCTCCCGAGGCGCGGTTTGCGGTTGATCGCGTTGGCTGGCGACAGTTGATCCACGAAGCAGGCCCACCGATACGCGCCCGTCGCCGCGATCGGCGTGACTCTTCGCTGGACGGACGTCGACGTGGAGGTGCCATGGCAACCGACGAGGTAGCGTGTCGGAGCCGCGGTCGGCTCGCCGAGGCGGAGACGGCCCGGTCCGCGCCTACTATGTGCCTGATTCACCCGTTTGAGTCAGGGCGGGTTCGCCGAGATGTCACAATTGGCGCTGTGACTGACGTGCCGACGCCGCAGCCGTTTGCCTACCTCGGCGCCCCGAATGTCGAACTGTACGCGGCCGTCCTCGGAGTGTTCTCCCTGGCCAAGCAGCGTTTCACAGTCCATTTGCGGCCCGAGGACGTCCTGGCCGACTGGCCCGGCGAACCTGGTCGGACCATGTCCCTGCCCGACACGGAGGCGCTTGTCCAGGCCCTCGACAAGCTCGTCGAGTGGGGCAACCTGCGCTCGGACGCCGACACCGGGCGGGTGACCACGGTCGAGGATTTCAACCGGGCCCGGAAGATCTACCAGCTGACCCGGCACGGCCAGGCCGCCCTGGCCGCGATCGATCACTACGAACAGGCTCTCGGTCAGCGCGGAAGCCTGCAGACGGTGGCCTTGGCCGACATCGCCGAGCAACTCACCGCGGTCCTGGCCCACGCCGAAGCCCCGGAGCCGCCGGACCAGGCCACGGTCGGCCTGCTGCTGTTCGCGCTCACAGAGCGGTTCACCGGCCTGGCCGACAACGCCGAAGCGTTCATGTCCTCGTTGCGCCGAACCATCGATTTCACCGACGGCGACGAGAACGCGTTCCTCGCTTACAAGGATCGGCTGATCGAGTACATCGACAAGTTCATCGCCGACCTGGCCAACCGCGGTGCGCAGATCGCGGGCCTGATCGAGCGGATCGAGGCGGCGGGCATAGAGCGGATCCTGGAGGCAGCGGCCCGCCGCGACGCTGTGGACGCGGTTCCCGACCATGACGCGGACGCCGACGTTCACGACATCTACGCCGCGGCCGTCCACGCCGCGACCCGGGACTGGGAGAACCGCTGGCGGGGGCTGCGTGAGTGGTTCGTCAGCGCCGGGACCCGACGACCGTCGCAGGCCCGGTTGCTGCGCAATGCCGCCGTCAGCGGCATCACGAACTTGGTGAACACCGTCGCCGCGCTCAACGAACGCCGCGGCGGGCGCTCCGACCGATCGGCCGACCTGCGCGCCCTGGCCCGGTTCTTCGCCCAAGCTCCGGACGACGCTGCCGCGCATCGCCTGTGGCGGGCAGCGTTCGCCCTCGCGCCGGCCCGCCACCTGACGGTCGACGCGCAGACCGAGGACATCTGGGAAGCGGCCGAATACCCGCCGGGGACGCCATGGGCCGACGCGGCGCCGCTGCGGATCAGCCCCAGGCTGCGCGAGACCGGCTCCTACGAGCGCCGCGGTTCCCCGAACCGGGCGATCGACCGGGATGTCGGCCGCCGTCTGCTGGCTGACAGAGCCGAGCGGGAGGCGGCCGAGATCGCCGAGGCCCGCCGACTGCTGGCCACAGACGGTCCGGTGCTGTTGTCGGAGCTTGCCGGGCCGGACGGCCTGGACCCCAGGACGTTCCGGCTGTTCCTGTCGGTTCTCGGCGACGCGCTGGCCGCCCGCCGTCCCGGCGCCACCACCACGACCGCCACCAGCGGTGACGGCACCATGGAGATCCGCCTCAAGCTTGTGGACGCCGGCCGGGTCGTCACCGTCCGCACCGATGACGGCGTCCTGTCCGGCCCGGAACACGTCGTGGAGATCATCGACCTCACGGCACGCGAGCGGCAGGCCGCAGCACGATGACCGTCTCGACCTCGACCTCGACCTCGACCACGACCGTCTCGACCACGACCACGACGATTTCGGCGCTCCCGACCGACCACGACGTCGAACTCCGCCGAGCCGCTCGCGCCTTGCTGGCGCACCCGCTGCTGACCGCGCGCGACGACGACTTCCGCCTGGTCCGCAAGCACGCCGCCGAGCTGGCGGGCTGGTTCGCCGACCAGGCCGGCTGGCGACTGACCGTGGACGCCGAGACCGCGCGGCTGGTCAAGAAGCCGGCCGCGCTGGACGACGCGACCCGGCCGGCGCGCGCCCCGAAGACCAAGGTCCCGTTCACCAGGCGTCGCTACGTCCTGCTGTGCCTCGCCCTGGCCGCGTTGGAGCGTTCGGAATCCCAGACCACTCTCGGCCGGCTGGCCGAGGGTGTGCTGACGGGTGCGACCGACCCGGCGTTGACGGAGGCCGGGATCAGCTTCGGCATGGGTCGCCGCGAGGAGCGCGCCGACCTGGTCGCCGTCGTCAGGCTGCTGCTGTCCTGGGGCGTGCTGACCCGCGTGCAGGGCGATGAGGAGGCCTTCGTCGCCGACGGCGGCAACGACGTGCTCTACGACGTGGACCGCCGGATCAGCGGCGGTTTGCTCGCCACGTCGCGCGGCGCCTCCACGGTGACCGCGGCGTCCTTCGAAGAACGCCTGACCGCGCTGGCCGCCGAACCGTTGCCGGAAACGGACGACCTGCGTCTGCGCTCCCTGCGGCACGCGATGACCCGTCGCCTGCTGGACGATCCGGTCGTCTACTACGCCGACCTCACCGAAGCCGAACGCGCTTACCTGGTCAGCCAGCGCGTCTCCATCAGCCGCCGCATCACCGAGCTGACCGGCCTGATCCCGGAGATGCGCGCGGAAGGCATCTCCATGGTCGACCCCGAGGACACGCTCACCGACGTCCGCATGCCCGAGCAGGGCACCGACGGTCACGTCACCCTGCTGATCGCCACCAAGATCGCCACCGACGGCTCGGCGCCGACCGTGCCCGAACTCATCCGGTTCGTCCAAGCACAGGCCAAAGCACACGCCTCGTACTGGCGGAAGACCGCGACCGAACCGGCCGCCGCCGCGGACCTGGCCGAGCAGGCCGTCACCAAGCTGGAGGCCCTCAACCTCGTCGCCCGCCTCCCCGACGACCAGGGCCGGACACGGATCCACCCTCGCTCGGCGCTGATGCGCTTCGCTATGGCCGAACCCACGATCAAGAAGGCCGGAGCCCACCCGTGACCACCCCGACCATGCTCGCGGCCCAGGCGCTGCCCACGCCGGGTCGTGACCGCTGGCAGCCGCTGCGCGCCGGCCTGATCGACGTGTTCTACTACGATGCCGAGGAATTCCGGTTCCACGACGGCCGTCTGCTGCTGCGCGGCAACAACGGCACCGGCAAGTCGAAGGTCCTGGCGCTCACGCTGCCGTTCCTCCTGGACGGCGAACTCATCCCGTCCCGTGTCGAGCCCGACGGTGACCGCGCCAAGCGCATGGAGTGGAATCTCCTGCTCGGCGACAAGCACCCGCACGACGAACGGCTGGGCTACACCTGGCTTGAGTTCGGCCGTATCGGCGAGGACGGCGCGGCGCACTACCGCACCATCGGCTGTGGCCTGAAGGCCGTCCGCCACCGGGGCATCGCCGACCACTGGTTCTTCGTCACCGACCAGCGGATCGGACCAGATCTGCCGTTGCGCAACGAACACCGGGTCTCCTACTCCCGCAAAACGCTTGAGGAGAAGATCGGCACGCACGCGGTGTTCACCACCGCGAAGGCCTATCGGCGCGCGGTCGACGAAGCGCTGTTCGGGCTGGGGGCGGGACGCTACGAGGCGCTGGTGAACCTGCTGATCCAGCTGCGACAGCCACAGCTGTCGAAGAAGCCCGACGAGAAGCTGCTGTCGAAAGCGCTCACCGAGGCGCTGCCGCCGCTGTCCGACAGCCTGATCGGTGAGATCGCCGAAGCCTTCCGCGGCCTGCAGGACGAACGCGATGCCTTGGCCGCCCTGGTCGAGGCTCAAGGTGCGGCCTCGGCATTCCTGGCCCATTACCGCCGTTACGCCCAGGTCGCGACCAAACGCACGGCTACCGGGGTACGGCAGGCCCACAGTCGGTACGAGCAGCTGGGCCGTGATCTCGGAGCCGCGACAGCCGCACGGGACCAGGCGCACACCATGTTCACTGCCGCCGAGGAGGAGCTGGCCGGGCTCGGCGAGCGGAGAATCCTGCTGACCGCGCAGAAGGACGCGCTGAACCGCGATCCCGCGATGGACGCGGCCCGGGAGATCGAACGGCTGGCTCAGTCCGCCAGGGCGCTGGCCGGTGTCGCGCACAGCCGGGGCGAAGACCGGCGTCGGGCCGTGAGCGACACGGAAACCTGGTCGGCGCGCGCCGACCAGGCCCGCGCCCGTGCTGACACCGACACGGTCGCGGTGGAGAACCTGCACCGTGCCGCCGGTGATGCCGCCGACGCCGCCGGCATCGCTCATTCCGCGGTCCGCACCGTGCTCGCCGCGGGCGACGGCGATGTCTCGCCGGCCCGGCAGTCTGCCGATGCGCTGATCCGCAATCGGCATCAAGCGATCAGCGGCCTTCGCGAGCTGCACAGTGCCGGCGAGGCCGCCAGCCGCACCCTCGCCGCCGCGCGGGTGGCTGCCGAGTCAGCCGCGGGCGAGGCTACCGCGGCGGCGGAACGCGCGTCGGAAGCGGCCGACACCGTGGCGGCCAACGGCCAGTCTTTGGTGCGCGCGTGGGAATCATGGAGCGCCGGGTGCGCCGAGATCACGCTGCCAGACCGGGATGCGGCTCTGTCCGAACTTGAGCTGTGGGTCACCACGGTCAACGGACCGAACCCGGTCGCACGCCGTGCGGAGGAGGCTGCTCGCCACCACGAGGCACAGCTGAACCGGCGCATCGCGGACATCGAGGGCCGCCGAGTGCGGACCGAACAGGAACGGTCCGCACTAGCCGAGGAGACCCGGCGTCTGGAACAGGGGCACCACGACGCTCCGCCGATCCCGCACACTCGCGACGCGGATATCCGCAGCAACCGGCCCGGCGCGCCCCTGTGGAAGGTCGTGGACTTCCACGAGCACGTCACCGATGCCGATCGGGCCGGGCTGGAGGCCGCGCTTGAGGCATCCGGGCTGCTGGACGCCTGGGTCGCTCCGGACGGCCGGCTGCTCGACGCCGCCGGGGACACCGTCGTGGCGCCTTTCGGACCCGCGCCGGCCGCCGATCTCGCCTCGGCACTGCGCCCCGCGATCGACGCGGCGAATCCGCAGACGGCAGCCCTGTCCGAGTCGGCGGTCTCCGCAGTGCTCGCCGGGATCGGTCTGATCACCGCGGGAGCGGCCGAGCTCGGCCATCACACCTGGATCAGCGCGGACGGGCGGTTCCGAACAGGAGCGCTGCGGGGCGCCTGGCGCAAGGATTCGGCTCGCCACATCGGTGAAGGCGCCCGCGAGACCGCGCGGCGGGCCCGCCTGGCCGAGCTCAGAGTCCAGACCGAGCGGCTCGACGCTGACATCAGTACGCTGATCGACGAGTCCAACGCGGTCTCCCGGCGGCTTGACACCGTCGCGGAGGAACGGCTCGCCCAGCCATCCGACACCGAGCTCCGCGACTCCCACGTCCGTTCCGCGGAGCACGCCGACGCGGCCCGGATCGCCGCCGTGCGTCGCGACGAGGCGGTGGCGGCCGTCGAGCCCGCCTCCGAGGCCGCCTCCCAGGCCGCCTCGGCTGTGCTCACCTTCGCCAAGGACGCCCGTCTCCCGCCGGAGGCGGGCGCTCTGGACGCCGTCGCCGACGCCCTGAACAACTATCGCAACACCTTGTCCGAGCTGTGGCCGGCGCTGACAGCGGCGGCGCGCTCCATGGCGGGCGCCGCCGAGGCCGAGAACGAGCGTCGGCTGGCCACCGCCCGCCTGGCCGAGGCCGACGAGGCAGAACTGGAGGCCCGTCACGACGCCGAGGCAGCCGCCGAAAGGCATCGCACGCTCATCGCGACGTCCGGTGCGGCTGTGGAAGAGCTCTACCGCCGGCTCGACGAGGTGCGCGCCGCGCTCGCCGCCGCGGAGTCCGCCGCGTCGTCCGTCGGTGCCCGCCGCGAACAGGCTCTCACTGAGCGCGAGCGCGCTGAGGGCCGTCTTCAGCAGCTTCAAGACACCATCACCGAAGCGACCGCCGTTCGCGACGAAGCGATCGCCTCCCTACGCCGCTTCACCATGACCGGCCTGCTCACCGCGGCCCTTCCGGACCTCGAACATCCCGACCCGGCCGAGCCGTGGGTTCCAGCCCCGGCTGTGGCCCTGGCCCGCGCCGCCGACGCCGCCCTGTCCGCCCTCGACGAGACCGACGGCGCCTGGGAGCGCGTCCAGCAACGTGTCTCGCGCGAGCAGCAGGAACTGTCCGGGGCCCTGGCCCGCCACGGACACCAGGTTTCCATGACGCTTTCCCAGGACGGCCTGATGGTCGTGGAGGTCCTGTTCGCCGGCCGTGTCCAGGACGTACCGTCGCTGGCCGTCGTCTTGGACACGGAGGTGGCTCAGCGGGACCGGCTGCTGTCGGCCAAGGAGCGGGAGCTGCTGGAGAACCATCTGGTCGGCGAGGTCGCCGGCGCCCTGCAGGAGCTGATCACCGAGGCCGAGGGCATGGTGGCGGCCATGAACCAGGACCTGGAGTCCCGCCCCACCTCCACCGGCATGGCGCTGCGGCTGGTCTGGCGCACTTCCAAAGCCGCGCCCGAGGGTTTGGAAGCGGTCCGGACCCGACTGCTGCGCAAGGCGGTGGACGCGTGGAGTCCGGCCGACCGCGCCACCGTCGGCGATTTCCTCCAGCGCCGCATCACCGACGAGCGCGCCGCCAACCCGGCCGACACCTGGCACGACCAACTGGCGCGCGCCTTCGACTATCGCGCGTGGCACGCGTTCGCCATCCAGCGCCGCACCGACGGCGCCTGGAGCTCGGCCGCCGGACCCGCTTCCGGCGGCGAGCGCGTCCTGGCCGCCTCCGTACCCCTGTTCGCGGCGGCGTCCTCGCATTACTCTTCAGGGCACCCGCATGCCCCACGCCTGATCGCCCTCGACGAGGCCTTCGCGGGCGTCGACGACGATTCCCGCGCCAAGTGCCTCGGCCTGCTCGCGGCCTTCGACCTGGACGTCGTCATGACCTCCGAACGGGAATGGGCCTGCTACCCCACCGTGCCCGGCATCGGTATCGCCCAGCTGGCCCGGCACGAGGGCATCGATGCGGTCCTGGTCACCCCGTGGCGCTGGGACGGACACGACCGCGTGCGCGTGCAACGGCCCGAACCGTATCTGCCGCCGCAACGGGCACGCGAGACCACCACGCCGTCGGGCGAGCCCGGCCCGACCTTGTTCGATGCCTGATCCACATGGCTGAGGACCACGGGCACTCGGCAGCCGTCGACACCGCACGCCTGCACCGGCTGCTCGGCGCGCCAGACCTGGAATGGCTGGTGGACCGCGTCACGGAACGGATCGCCGGCGGGTCCCCGGCGACCGGGGGAACCGCGACGTTGGCCGACCCCACGCCGGAGCAACGCCGCGCCGTCGAGCGGCTGCTGGGAAGACCTCCCAGCCGTGGTAGATCCTTGTCGGTCAGATTGTCAGACGTCGACGCCGTCCTGAAGGATTCAGGCATCTGCCCCGCCGGCCTGGCCGCCGCGGTCGGGGCACTCCGCGGCCCGATCACCGTCCGCCACGAAGCCGTGTCCGCCGCGCAGGCCGCGTGGGCATCCGCCCACGAACCGCTCGACCACCTGGTGGCGGCCCAGCACCCCGACCTCACCGCATGGCTGCACCGGGTCCGCACCACCGGCCTGCTCAAGCGGCAGGCGTCAGACCCGGCCGACGGCGCCGATCTCGCCCGCCAAACGGCACGCGTCCTGGCCATGCTGCCGCACCCCGGCATCGTCCGGCCGGTCCTGGCCGCCCGCGC
Source organism: Catenulispora sp. GAS73 (assembly GCF_041262085.1). Taxonomy (NCBI): domain Bacteria; kingdom Bacillati; phylum Actinomycetota; class Actinomycetes; order Catenulisporales; family Catenulisporaceae; genus Catenulispora; species Catenulispora sp. GAS73. The sequence continues at coordinate 189,777 of NZ_JBGCCM010000013.1, read as the reverse complement.
CGTCGGCGACGCCCACGCCCTGGACGACGGCCGCCCGCTCACAGCACTGGTGATGAGCGCGGTCCGATCACTCGCCGGCATGGCGGCCGCCGACACGGCCGACGCCGAAGGCCGCCGCCACGCCTGGGCCACCGCAGGCGTCGCCACGGACGACTTGTCCTCCCGCGCCCTGGTCTTCAACATCCCGCCCCCGCACGATGAGTGCTTCCTGTCCAGCGTCCTCGCTCTCGGCATCACGGCCGGCGAACCGCTCGTACTCACCCTGCGCCACCTCGAATCCCTGTCGGGAACGACATCCACCGCGCCCGCGATCAACCGTGACCTGTCCGGAATCACCATCAGCGTCTGCGAAAACCCCGCCGTGGTATCAGCGGCAGCCACCGAACTGGGCCCCACCTGCCCACCACTGATCTGCCTGGAAGGGAGCCCATCGGTGGCCGCGATCCGCACCCTCCGCTGGCTCATCGCGCGCGGCGCCGCATTCCGCTACCACGGCGATTTCGACTGGGGAGGCACCCGCATCGCCGCCGGCGTCTTCGCCCTGGCCGAACGCGCCGGGACCCCCGCCACCCCATGGCGTTACGACCACGCGGCCTATCTCGACGCCGTGGCCCGAGGACTCGGCGCCCCCCTCCAACCGGCCGAGCCCCGCGACACGCCGTGGGATCCAGAGCTGCGACACCACATTGCAACTCACGCACTCCGCATCGAAGAAGAACACGTTATCGAGAGCCTGCTGGCTGACCTCGCGTGCCCCAGTCTGTGAGTGCTCACAACCTCGGCCACGAACAGCGGATCCGTGGATATCTTCAGGCGATGAACCGCCCGTGATGCCCCTCAGTGCCAAGAGCGCGTCACGACGATTGCCATAGCCCGGATCAGAACCGCGGCAAAGCCTCGGGCGAAGCTCTCGGCGGGGCGACCACGGTCACGGTCACCGCACCATCCGCTTTGTGAGCAGACGGCAGATATCCGGCGAATCGCAGCACGCTGAGTACCTCCTGCTGGGGCGCGTCCAGGACCAGCACGGTGCCAGCGATGCGGCGCACGCCGAGGCGGAGCAGAACAGGGACCATCGCCAGTTCGTCGCCGAGTTTCTCGTCGGCGGTCACGATCACGGCCTGAGCCGCGATCACGTCCACCAGGCCATGGCGGCGGGCGGCGTCCTCGATGAGGTAGCTCAGAGCCTGAGACGGCTCATCCGCACAGAATTCCGCCAGACCCGAGCGCAATTCCTCGGCAGAGCGACCTGAGTCCAGCCATCTGCGAACCGAGCTGTCGGTGATCCGCCAGACCGTCGCGGCGCCGGCGGCTTCGCGCTCGGCGGCAGCGTCGAAGAACGCTGTCAGCCTGGCTGACGGCAACCCGGCGGCCACCACAGTCATGTCGCCCTGCAATCGGACATGTCCAACAGACTCCGGCACCGTCGCGGTCAACGCCGCAGCGAAGTCAGCCACCATGGCCGAGACATCATCCTGCGATCCGGTGAGAAGTGCCCGAGCGACCGGCGCGAGCGCGCCGAACACCACAGCGCCGAGAAGGCCACCTTCGGCGAACACGGTGGCCACGGCAGCCGTGGCCGCTTCCTTTCCCGACAAGCCATCGCCAGCTGGCTGACTGTTGCACTCGCCGCAGCCGCAGGCAATACCTTCGTCCTCCGGTTCCATGACCAGAGGCATGCGCCACACCAACGCATCGGCCAAGGATCCGACCTCCACGACCGCACCGCTGCCACGAGTGGCCATCAGTTCCAGGACGACCGCCCGAACGTAGTGCCCGACGCCGTCGAACGCAGAGCCGGAGAACACCGCAGGCGGCTTCCCCGCCGCATCAGTCAAGGCGAACGGGCCGAGCACCGACGTCGGCAGGACCAGCCACGCCCCGAGTAACACCGCGTAGCGCTGACTCGGCTCGGCTGAGATCCACTGGTCGTATTCCGGCGTCGCCCACAGCTTGCCGTCCTGGCATGCCACGAGGCCGGCGCTGTCCGCGATGTACAGCCAGAACCTGATCGCCTCCTCGGTCAGTCCACTGGCCCGCACGAGCCGCTTGACCTCGCGAGCGCCGACCCCGCCAGCCTTGAGTAACGGCACCGCATCGGTTGCGACCTGCCTGAGCAGCCGCTCGACGCTCTCCAGGGCCGCGGTCGCCGCGGCCTGCGCCTCGCCGGCGACGTCCGCGATCGGGAGGCGACGCGCCACCTCCGGCAGCGGCTGCACCAGGTCGAAACCCTCCCACTCCGGTGCCGGTACGGGCAGGACATCCATCACGGCGTCGTGGATCCGGAAGGACCGGCCCCCGGGTTCCGGCCATACCAGGCAGGAATACGTCAAGCCAACGAGAATCCGGTCAAACTCCTCCATCGCGGCAGGTCTGGCAGCCGCCGTCAGCGACTCACACAGCGCGGCCCGCACCGAGTGCGGCTCCACCTCGACCGCACCGCCGGCCATCGACAACACGCGAACGACCTCCGCGGCTCCGATCCGGCCGGCTCCCCTACGCGCCAGGTCGGCGAACCCCGGCCCGCCGAACCAGTCACGAGGCCCGCCGTAGTCCCCCTCAGCTGCGTCGACCAATGCCATGAGCACCTGGACCGCGGGTCGGGAAAGCCGCAGCACCGCCTCGGCGACCCCATCGGGATCCACCAGTGCCTCAGTGATCGATCCGACATCGGTCTGCGCCTCCTGCCCGTCGGGTACATCGCCGAACAGCACCTCGGCGACATCGGGCCGGGCGCCCATCAGCGCATCGACCCCATCCTGCGGAAGCGATGCGACATGGTGTGCCAGAGAACTGAAGAGGTCATGCACGATCCCATCCTCCCAGCCCTGCGACACCTCCACGGTCCCGTTGAGGTCTTCCCGACAAGGCCGACCGACTTTGGTCCCGGCCTGCCACGCGCCGACGAGACCTACACTCACGAGCATGGAGAGCGGCGAAGATAGCCTGAAACCGGTCCCCGTGGACCTGGAAGATCTTGCCGACGCGCTCGAAGGCGATCCCATGACCGGCGGCGGAATCCTCGACCTGGAGACCGGCGAAGTCTTCCCCGAGTGCGTCATCGAGTACATGCGCGACGACGAGGGCATCGACCTGTACGAGACGGTCGAGAACCAGCTGGGTGTCGACCGCCTCGGCTCCCACGAGGCCTACCAGGACATGGTGGATTACATCGCCACCCTCACCGACGATCACCTGGCCGACCTACTTACCGTAGCCGTCACCGGCCGCGGCCCCTTCCGTCGGTTCAAAGACGTCCTCGCAGACCGCACCGGCACCCTGGAACCGTACTTCGCCTTTGCAAACGCGCGAAAGCACCAACGCGCCGCCGCCTGGCTCGCCGACCAGGGCTACGTCAGCACCCACACGCGCTGGACCCAATCGGCGTGACCCGGCAGTGAGCGCTGTGACGTCCAACGGGAACCTTGTGACTCGGCGCCAATGCGGAACCAACCCGTTTCGGGTATCTCCGAAACGGGTTGGTTTGTACTACCTGTGGAGCCAAGGGGACTCGAACCCCTAACCCCCTGCTTGCAAAGCAGGTGCGCTACCAATTGCGCCATGGCCCCGTCAGAGCGGTCCGCCTCCCGAACCCGGGAGACGGACCGTGCCCCGGCTCTAGCTGCCGAGGAAGCCGGATGAGCGGTTCTCAGGCCGAAGGAACCGGGTCGGTCGCCTCGGTCCAGAGGTCCTGCTCCGACTTGTCGGACTGGACCTGCCGGTAGACCAGCAGACCGCCGATGGCAGCCACTACGAGCAGAAGCAGTTTCTTCACGTGGCCACCTCCCTTCTGGTAAACGTCTGTGCCCCTGAGCTTAACAGCAGCGGGGCCCAATAGGAGCTGTGAGCGGTACTACGCAAAAATGCGGAGCTGTTCCACTCGTCCCGGGTACGGATGTCTACGCGCCCTGTCCAGGGTCTGGCGGCTCGGGGGCGGCCGCCTGGCACGGCGTGGCGCGTTGATGTCCGGAGGGCGCCCGGGAGGCGCCCGAATGGCGTCGTGCGGGGACCCGGCGGGCTCCGGCCGGAGTCGCGTTGGGGAGGAGTACGCGACACCGGCCGGGGCCGACCGGGCACCGCTGACGTCCCGGGCCCACACAGCCCGGGACGAGCCGAACGGCGGCCTGGTGGCGACCGGCCGGCCGGCTATCGCCGCACCGACCGGCAGCCGGCCGAAATTCACCAACCAAAAAGGGAAGCCCTACGGCCGCGCGTAAGAAACCAGCGGCATCGAGCTCACCGCGACAACCTCGACCGAAGCACCCGGGTGCGGCGAGTGGATCAGCATGCCGTTCCCGATGTACATCCCGACGTGGTCCACATAGCTGCTGTTCCCATAGAAGAACACCAGGTCACCGGGCTGCGCCGAGGACCCCGGAATCGCCGGCAGCCCCTGCATCTGCGCCGTGGCGGTCCGCGGGATCGCCACCCCGGCCGCCTTCCACGCCGCCTGCGTCAGCCCCGAGCAGTCGTAGCCGCCCGGGCCCGTCGCGCCGAAGATGTACGGCTTGCCGAGCTGTGCCTGGGCGAACGCCACCGCCGCTGCCGCGCGGCCGGACACCGTCGGGATCGTCACCTTGGTGCCGCCGCCGTTGGTGGTGCCCGAGCCCGAGCCGGAACCCGACCCCGAGCCTGAGCCCGAAGACGACGTCGTCGTGGTCGAGTGCTGCGCCGCCGCCTGAGCCGCCGCCAGGGCCGCGGCCTGCTGCCGGTCCTGCTCGGCCTTCAGCGCGGCCCGCTGCTGCGCCTGGAGCGAGTTCAGCAGCGCCTGGGCCTTGGCCACGTCGCCGTCGAATTCCTTCTTGGTCGCCTCGGCGGACTTGGTCTGCTGGTCCAGCAGCGCCATCTTGGCCGCCGCCTCCCTGGCCTTGGCCGCCAGGTCCGCCTTCTGCTGCGCCAGCAGGCCCAGCGTGCCGGCGTTGTCGGCCTGGACCCGGCCCACGGTCGCTGACATGTTGAGCATCGTGGAGGGGTCCGACTGCATCAGCAGCTGCAGGGTGGGGTCTATGCCGCCGCTGCGGTACTGCGCGGCGGCCAGGCTGCCGAGGCGAGACTTGGTCTGCGTCATGGTCGCCTGCTCGGCGGTGATCTCACGGTTGATGCCGTCGACCTGCTGCTGGAGCTTGGCTTCCGCGTCCTGCGCGGTGTTGTACGCCTCGTCGGCGTGGGCGGCCTGCTGGTAGAGCTTGTTCAGCTGGTCGTTCACCTGGGCGATGGTGGGCTGCGGGTCGGCGTTGGCGACGCTGGGCACCAGGACCATGGTCCCGGCCGCGGCCGCGCCGATCGCGAGCTTGGTGTATTTAGGGGCACGCGGACGACGATGTCGGGCATTGACAGTCATGCGAGCTTCTGGGCTCCATCTCCTCCTTGTCCGCCTACCGGGTTAGCTGACGGATTCGGACTGAAGAAGTAGCCCTACGGTCGCACGCGCACACACGACGGCGAGTGCACGCCGACCGATTCACCCCACTGGCGCCACCCCCGCGTTGCCGCTCGGGTCGCGCCGACGAACCTGGTTCCCCGGCTCCGCAACGTGCGCGGACTCGGCGGTGCCTCGACGCCCGGAACCTGCTGGCCCGTTGGGAGCGGCGAAGCCCTGTGGACGTTAGTCACCGGCAGCCTGCCTAACAAGCGACAAGTCCATGATTCGTTCAGCGAACGCTTAGATACCGGCCACCCTTCGGGCGGGGACGAGCACCGGCTGTAAACGAAATCAAAGGCCCAGGCGTGCCGTTTTCGGGCGCGACCTGGGCCTGAGAGCCAGATGTCCGGTTAGCGGAAAAAGCGTATCCTGCGACGTTTGTTGCTCGACGTTGTGACGTCCGTCTCAAACGCCCGCTCGCCCTTGTCGTCACGGAATACCCGCACCGGGAGCATGGCGGCGTTCACAGGGTGTGCCTTGTCGTCATCGGCAGGACTCTTCACGGACGCCGGAGGCATGACGATCTCGACCGGTTCGCCGTTCATGTCCGGCAGGACGACCCCGACCAGGCGGACCTCCTGTGGATCCTTCGGACCGGACTTGGCGCCCGGGCCGTACAACAGGTTGCTGATTTCCAGCCAGGTCTGCTCGACATGCGATATGTAGTCCAGACCGCGTCTGCCCAGCGGGGCATCACCCACGGCCTTGGCGTTGAACCTGCCGTAGCCGAGGATCCGGCCCAGTAGGTCCTGCTCCACCCGCATGTCGTTGACCTTGCCCAACGGCAGCGCGTCGAAGGACCGGGTGATCACGCCGTGGGTGTGCAGGATCCGCTTGTTGGTCACGATCAGCAGGTCCTGGTTCCACACCGCGACGTTCCAAGCCGTGTAGAGGAACGCGATACCGGCCACCACCCACGCCCCGAGCCGCAGTTTGTCCGCGTCCGGAGTGGAGAAGATGTCGATACCCATGGCGGCGACCGCCGCCGCGACCGCGATCAGCACCGGAATGATGATCGCGGCCAGATGATGTCGTACCGCTATGACCAGACGCTCACCCGGCACGAGGAACCGTTTGGCGCGGTCTTCGAGCTCGGGCCTGAGCAACTTCCGGCCATAGAGCGGTGGCGATGAGTCGGACACGTCGGGTTACCGTCTCGCGTCGATCAGCTTGCGACCAGGTTGTGGAACGTGTCGCCGAGCGTCTTGCCGACGCTGGCCACCCAGTTCAACGCTCCCTGGACCAGGTTGCCCGCGCCAGACGGGTTCTGGACCACAAAGTAGATCAAGAAGAGCACAATGCCCCACTGCACGGCCGGCTTGAGTTTCACGTCAGATCCCCTTCATCTGGACGGTCGAGGTGCCGCGCGACCGGAGTCAGCATCATGCGAGGCGTTCCCGGTTCACTCCTACCTAACAGCTTCCCCACTGTGTCAAAGCCTAGCCGGGGCAAAGGGTTTTGATCTCGTCCAGCGGCAAGGCTGACGATAACGACTCAGTGGACTTCTGTGTCAGGGGGCACACATACGGACCATTCCCCGGCTAGGTTGATCGCATGCAGATCGGTGTCTTGACCGAAAACGCCCCGTTCGAGCGCCGGGTGGCGCTCACTCCCGAGTCCGCGGGGCGCCTGATCGCGGCCGGCCACAGTGTGTACGTCCAATCCGGCGCGGGCGAAGCGTCCGCCGAAGACGACGACGCGTACCGCGCGGCGGGCGCGATCATCGCGAAGAGCCCGGAAGAAGTCTTGGCGAACATCGATCTCTTAACCGCCGTCGGACAACTCGATCAGCAGACCGCCGCCAAACTCAAGCCCGGCACCGCGGTGATCGGCCTGTCCTCCCCCAAGGACGGCCGCGGCCCGGCCGGCGTCCTGGTGGGCCGGCACGCCAGCTTCTTCGCCCTGGAACTGCTGCCCCGCATCACCCGCGCACAGTCCATGGACGCCCTGTCCTCCCAGGCGATGGTGGCCGGCTACCGCGCCGCCCTGATCGCCGCCGAACGACTCCCCCGCTTCTTCCCACTGTTGATGACCGCCGCCGGAACCGTGCCGCCGGCGAAGGTCGTGGTCCTCGGCGCCGGCGTGGCCGGTTTGCAGGCGATCGCGACGGCCAAACGGCTCGGCGCGGTGGTGGAGGCGTACGACGTGCGCGCCGCCGCGGCCGAGGAGATCCGCTCGCTGGGCGCCAAGTCGATCACATTGGACGTCGAAAGTCAGACCTCGGGCAGCGGCGGCTACGCCAGCGAGCAGGCCGCCGACGCGGCCGACCGGCAACGCAAGGCCCTGACTCCGTTCGTGGCCGCCGCCGACGTCGTGATCACGACCGCCGCGGTCCCCGGCCGTCCGGCCCCGCTGCTGGTCACCACCGAGATGGTGGAGAAGATGCGCCCCGGCTCGGTGATCGTCGACCTGGCCGCGGACAACCCGAACGGCGGCAACTGCGAGGTCTCGCGCCCCGGCGAGGACGTCCGGCACCAGGGCGTGCTGGTCCACGGCGGCCGCAACGTCCCCAGTCAGCTCGCCGCGCACGCCTCGCGGCTCTACGGCGCGAACATGTCCGCTTTCATCCTGGCCATCTGCCAGGACGGAGTGCTTTTATCAACTCCCGAGGACATCGCCGCCGACGAGATCGCCGCCGCCTGCTGCGTGCTGCTGAAGGGTGAGTTCAGATGAGTTCCACCGCGTGGTTGACGGTCTTCGTGCTGGCCGTCTTCCTCGGCTTCGAGGTCATCTCCAAGGTCTCCTCGATCCTGCACACCCCGCTGATGTCCGGCGCCAACGCGGTGCACGGCGTAATCCTGGTCGGCGCGATCATCGCCACCGGGTCGACGACCGACAACCTGCAGCTGGTGATCGGGCTGCTGGCGATCGTGATGGCGACGGTGAACATGGTCGGCGGGTTCGCGGTGACGGACCGGATGCTGGGGATGTTCGCGAAACCGCGGCGGGCTCCCGGTGATCCCGGGGGCGGGGGCGGGGCTGGCGGTGCTGCTGGCGCGGCGGGTGCCCCCTCGACCTCGCCGGCCTCTCCCTCTGCTTCCTCTTCCTCCGCTTCCTCCGGGGAGGGCGGCAAGTGAGCAGCGCCTGGAGAGACACCGCGTACTTGATCGCAGGGATCTGCTTCATCCTCACCCTCAAGGGCCTGTCGGCGCCGCGCACCGCGCGTCTGGGGACGCTTCTCGGGTCCTGCGGTGCCGCGCTGGCCGTGATCGTCGCCCTGACCACGCCGCATCTGAAGCACTTGGGTCTGATCATCGGCGCGATCGTGGTCGGCACCGCGATCGGCCTGCCGACCGCCCGGCAGGTGCGGATGACCGCGATGCCGCAGCTGGTCGCGCTGTTCAACGGGGTCGGCGGCGGGGCGGCGGCGCTGGTGGCCTCCGTGGAGTTCCTGCGGCCCGGCAAGGGGATCGAGCACGCGGCCACCGCGGATCTGGCGGCGACCGCGTTCACCATCCTGGTCGGCGGGGTCTCGTTCTCCGGATCGCTGATCACGTTCGCCAAGCTGCAGGAGCTGATGACGACGCGGCCGGTGGTACTGCCGGCGGGACGCTGGCTGACCATCGGGGTCGCGGCGGCGAGCGTGCTGTTCGCGGTGTTCCTCGTGCCGTGGCCGAGCACGGCGCTGATGGTGCTGTTGGGGCTGCTGGCGCTGGCCTTCGGCGTACTGTTCGTGCTGCCGGTGGGCGGCGCGGACGTGCCGATCGTCATCTCGCTGCTGAACGCCTTCACCGGTCTCACGGTCGCCGCGAGCGGTTACGTGCTCAGCAACACGCTGCTGGTGATCGCGGGCACGCTGGTCGGGGCGTCCGGGACGCTGCTGACCCGGATGATGGCCGCCGCGATGGGACGTCCGCTGACCGGCACGCTGTTCGGGGCGTTCACCGCTACCGCCGGCGGTGCCGGGGCCAGTGGTGACGGCGCGGCGCGGCCGGTGCGGACGTCTTCGCCGGAGGACGTCGCGATCCTGCTGGGGTACGCGCGCAAGGTGGTCATCGTGCCGGGCTACGGGCTCGCGGTGGCGCAGGCCCAGCACACCGTGCGCGAGGTCGCGGACCTGCTGACTTCGCGCGGGGTGCAGGTGTCGTACGGGATCCACCCGGTCGCGGGGCGGATGCCGGGGCATATGAACGTGCTGCTGGCGGAGGCGAACGTGCCTTACGAGTCGCTGTTGGAGCTGGACGCGGCGAACTCGGAGCTGGCCTCGGCGGACGTGGCCGTGGTGATCGGCGCGAACGACGTGGTGAACCCGGCGGCCCGGCAGCCGACCGGCTCGCCGATCTCGGGGATGCCGATTCTGGACGTGGACCTCGCACAGCAGGTGGTGTTCTGCAAGCGGTCGATGCGTCCGGGGTTCGCGGGGGTCGAGAACGAGTTGCTGTACGCGCAGAACACTTCGCTCCTCTTCGGGGACGCGAAGGAGAGCATGGCGAAGGTGTTGGCGGCGCTCAAGGCGCAGTGAGGCCTGCGCGGGCAGAGGGCCCAGTGGGCATCAGAGACGATTGTGGGGCCGGATCTCCGGCCCCACAGATGTTTTCTCGCTCAGGTGTGTTCTAGGCCGAGACGGTCCCGTAGAGGCGGTCTCCGGCGTCGCCGAGGCCGGGGACGATGTAGCCGTTCTCGTTGAGCCGCTCGTCGATGGCCGCTGTGACGATCGCCACGGGCACGTCCAGGTCCGCCAACGCCTCCTGCACGGCAGCGACGCCCTCGGGCGCGGCGAGCAGGCAGACGGCGGTGACCGAGGCCGCGCCGCGGTCGGCGAGCAGGCGGATGGCGGCGATGAGCGTGCCGCCGGTGGCCAGCATCGGGTCCAGCAGGTAGCACTGGCGGCCGGCCAGGTGCTCGGGGAGGCGGGTGGCGTAAGTGGAGGCCTGCAGCGTGTCCTCGTTGCGGACCATGCCCAGGAAGCCGACCTCGGCGGTCGGGAGCAGGCGGACCATGCCGTCGAGCATGCCGAGGCCGGCCCGCAGGACGGGGACCACGAGGTGCCGCGGACCGGTGAAGGTGACCCCGCGCGCCTCGGCGACGGGGGTGACCACCGTGGTCGGCTCCACCTGCACGTTGCGGGTGGCCTCGTAGGCCAGGAGCGTCACCAGCTCGTCGGCGAGCGCGCGGAAAGTGGGGGTGTCGGTGCGCGCGTCCCGCAGCACGGTCAGCTTGTGAGCGACAAGCGGGTGGTCGACGACATGAATGGACACGGTGGGCATGGGCAAACGGTATCCGACGAGCCGAGGTGCTGCACCGGTAAGCACTGGACAAGCACATACGGTGACAAGGTAACCTCTCAAAAAGGTCAAACCGCCGGCTTCCGGAAATGGGGACCGGCGCTATGGGAAGGCGGTGACGAGCAGATGCCCGCAGACCAGCCGCAACCGCAGCCCGCACCCGCGCGGGAGGCACGAGAGCGCAAACGCCGTCGCGAGGACTTCCTCGCCGACCTGGCCGAGGCCCAGCGCCTGCGCGAGCGCGTGGCGCCGCGGCGGGCCCGGATGGCGCGCCTCAGGCAGCAGCAGCTGTTGAGGACTTTCTTTTACTAGAGGTTCGATTAGGCCAGAGGGTTCGCCACGGGACGCCGCTTGGGCGGTCCTGGGCCGATAACGCTGATCGGTTGCGACGCCGCCGGTTCCCCCGATGGGGACGGCGGCGCTCTATTGTGAGGTTGATCGCCTGTGAGGTTGATCGCCTGTGGCTTCGGTCACAGGCGATGGGGCTGGCATGCGCCCGCTCCACCGACGCCCCCCCCCCGCGACCCTCGGTGCCCCACAACTCCCGGCGAACGGCCAGACTGAACCCATGACGACGCCCACCCAGCGCCGCTACGAACCCTGGATGCGCCAGGCGCTGGCCGAGGCGACCGCAGCCGAAGCCACCGGCGACGTCCCCATCGGCGCGGTCATCCTCGACCCCACCGGCACCATGATCGCCACCGGCCGCAACACCCGCGAAGCCGAAGGCGACCCCACCGGCCACGCGGAGATCGTCGCCATCCGCGCCGCAGCCCGCACCCTCCGCAAACGCGCAGCCCAGACCGACCCCACAAGCCCGGCCGGCTGGCGACTGACCGACTGCACCCTCGTCGTCACGCTCGAACCATGCACCATGTGCGCGGGAGCAATCGTGCTGTCCCGCCTGACCCGCGTCGTCTTCGGCGCCTGGGACCCGAAGGCGGGCGCAGCCGGGTCGCTGTACGACGTACTCCGGGATCCACGCCTCAACCACAACCCGGAAGTGATCACCGGAGTCCTCGCACAGGAGTGCACAGAAGCGCTCGACCGCTTCTTCAAAGGCCGCCGCCAAAAGTGACCGGAGCACCGGCACAGATCCGGTAAGGTGTTCCACGGTGACGTGTCCGAGCGGCCTAAGGAGCACGCCTCGAAAGCGTGTGAGGTGCAAGCCTCCGTGGGTTCAAATCCCACCGTCACCGCCACTTGAGCAGCCTTGCAGCTCTCAAGATGTTGAGCCGGACCCCTCTGGGTCCGGCTCATTTCGTTGTTCGTCTCAGTTTCCGTCCCAGTCCGCGCTCGGGTCACGGGGACCCTGACTTCCCTGCGCCGAATCGTCAACCGGGGGTCACGGGTGAACGGCGGCGGAGCGGATGGTGCCGCCTCCACCACGTATCCGATCCCGATCCGGTGGCGAATCAGACCCTCCTCGGCCAGCTGTACCAGGACCCGTCGGACTCTAAAGCCGTTAGTCCCGAGCCGTTCGGCAAGGCTCTTCGACGAAAGTTCGTCTCCAGCGCTGAAGGTGCCGTCCGCGAGCCAGCCTCGCAGAGTGGACTCGATCTCATTGCTTTCCATCACTACGGCCTCCACGTCACGTGACTGGTACGCAGCGGATCAACTGTCTGTGCGCTCGGGCGACGGCTGGACGAGCTTGTTCAGAGAAGGCTTAGCCGCCTCCTGGATGCGGATCGTCAGCCGGGGGTCAGGGACGAACGCTGGCAGAGCGGACTGCGCCGGAGCCTGAGGCTGCGCTGGCGGAGGCGGCGGCGCGGCTGGCTGTGGAGGAGAGGCCTGTTGGGCTGGGCCGCCCTGGCCCGGCTGGGCTGGGCTGGGCTGTTGGTGGACATGTTTTGTTCCGCCTTTCGGAAGGTGTGGATTGACAGTTCCGATGCCGTACAGCACAGCCGTCACGCAGAGGGACGCGAGACTGTACTTCAGCCACTTCCGCTTGGCCTTCGCCGACTTCTCGTTCGCGTGGTAGTGAAGTACTAATTCCCGCGTGATCTGATAGGTCGTCTCCTCGGTAGTCCTGACCATGTATTCCTGAAGCCCAGCCGGGTCCAAGCCCGCGCGCTCCCGTGGCAGATAGCACCCCAGGCCGCAAAGAGCGCTTAGTACGGCAAAGGCCACGCACAACGCTCTCCACGGCTCAGCCAGGTCCTTGCCAAGGGCAATTAGGGCTCCCGCAAGGGTGACCAGCGTCGCGGCCTTCACGTCGAGTGCACGGAAGTGGGCGGCCCCGCGATCGTACTCGCGCTCGACCAACCCGAAGACGGTTTCCGCAGACGGGTACTGGGAAACCGTCACGGGCTGGCCAGACGTTGGAGTAGGAGGCGCAAAAACAGCCGGCGGAATGCGCGGGGCGGGAGCCGCCGGTGCGGGAGCAGAACCTATCGGCGAGGCATTAGGCGACGCCGGTCGCTGTCGGCGGCGCGACGAACGGGCCATGTACAGATGGTGCCGGAGTCGCGCCGCCCAATGCGAATTGACCATTCGAAATGACTACTCGAATAGCGCACTTTCAGCCCTATTCCGCGCTCCGCGCGTCGTCTGGCGCCTCATGCTCCACTCCGTTTCCGTCCTCCGGCGGCGTGGTCGTCAGCGAAGGTGATCAAGGTGCTGAACAGTCGGCCGAGTTCTGCGTCCACCTCGACACCGGACAGCGGTGCGCCGCCTGAATCCCCGGTGATGAACCTGGCCGGACGCTCCAGCTGCCAGCCCGCGACCCGATCACTTTCGATGAGCAGGAAGCAGCCCTCGGCCAGACGAACGCGTCGTCGGTCCGGCGGACGGGACGTCGTCGATCCAGCGAGTGGCCCCTTCCGCTCGGGCGAGGTCCCCGGGGGTGGCGAGCTCGATGGTCCCGGTGACCGTCGGCGCCTCCGCCCAGGCTTCAGGATCCGGTTCCGGAGCGTTGTCCGCGGGCAGGGCCGCGATGAGCCGCACCAACTCTGACAAGGTGCGGTCGAACCTCAAGTACTCGGCGGCATCCCAAAGCCACTCGCTACTGCCTGTCGTCGCGGCCAGTCGGGCATCAGCGGGCTGGTCGTCGTCGGTCGGCAGGTGAAGCCATCCTCACCGGTCCGGCCGTGATCCCGGGCGGGTGGCCGGTTCTCACAGCTTCACCTGAACGGCCGGTGCCATCCCTTAGCCGATTGCCTGACCCGCCGTGCCCGTCAGGGCGGGGCTTCAGGCTTCGCCCAGTACCGCCTGTGCGGCGTTGTAGCCGGGGATGAACGTGATCCCCGGGCCGCCGTGGCAGCCGGCGCTGCCGAGGTAGAGCCCTTCGATGCCCAGGGGCTGGTCCGGGTGGCCTTTCGGGCCCGGGCGGTTCGGGCCCATCTGTTCCGGGTGGAATAGGCCGTGGCAGAAGTCGCCGCCTGGGGCTGCGAACATCGTGTTCATGTGGCGCGGCGTGAACGTCGTGTGCTTTGTGATGAGGCTTTCGAAGTTGGGGGCGATGCGGGTGATCTTGTCGATGACGCGTTGGCCCATCTCGGCCTTGAGGCGGCCGTAGTGCGCGTGGTCGGCCTCGACTGGGAACCATAGGGCGAACGCCGATGCCGCGTGTTTGCCGGGTGGGGCCAGGTCGGGGTCCTGGGCTGAGGGGATCTGCAAGGCGATGGTCGGGTCGGCCGGCACGATGCCGCGGCGGCAGTCCTCCCATTGCTGCTGGAGTTCCTCCGGTGTGCTGAACAGGCCGATGGCGGCCTGCATTGTCGGTTCGTTGAGCAGTTCGTACGGCTTGGCGAACTGCGGGGCTCCGTCCAGGGCGAAGTGCATCTGGACGTAGCTGCCACGGTGGTCGACGCGGGAGTAGCGGTCGCGGACGTCCGCGCTGATCGCTTCGGGCGGCACCAGGCCCGTGACCGTCAGGTCCGGGGAGACGCAAGAGACGACGATCGGTGCCTCGAACGTCGTCCCGTCGGTGAGGCGCACGCCTGTCACCCGTGAATCAGCGACCAGGATCTGCGCGACCTCGCTGCGCAGCAGCAGTTCGCCGCCGTCGGACCGGAGTCGGCGTTCCAGGTGCTCGGTGAGGGTTCCGATGCCGCCGCGGAGCTTGTGGGTCAGGACCGTGTTCTCGTCCGGGACCGCGAGGCCGAAGGCCAGAGCCGCTGCGCTGCCCGGTGTCGCGGGTCCGCGGTAGGTGGTGTTGCAGGCGAGGAGCGCGAGCATGCCGCGCAGGGCGCCGTGCCGCTCCTTGTCCGGGAGGTAGCGGTCCAGGACGTCCGTCACCGAGCCGAAGAGGAGATCGGTGATGCTGGTGCGTTCGAGCTCGTTCGTCGCGCAGGCGTACATCTCGTCCAAGGACTTCGCCGGCTGCGCCGCGTCGAAGCGGCCGAGCGCACGAGTCGGCGCCTGGCTCCAGGCCATGAGCATGGCCAAGCCGTTGGCCGCCTCCTCACCGTGGACCTCGACCAGGTGCGTGAACATACGCATCGGATCGGTGAAGTAGACGAGGGGTTCGTCACCGATGCCGCGCATCGACACCGACATGACGTCCATGTCGATGGTCGGCAGCTTGTCGAGGCCGAGGGCGCGGCTGACCACCGCCGACGTCGGGAACTGGACGGAGCCCGCGATCTCGAAACTGTAGCCGTCGAAGAGCTCCACGGTCGAAGCCATGCCGCCCGCGTAGCGGTTCGCCTCCAGGCACACCGTGGCCAGGCCCGCCTGTTGGAGCAGGACGGCCGCCGCCAGGCCGTTGTGGCCCGAACCGATGACGATCGCGTCGTAGCGCTGCATCGCGCGCCGCCTTCCCGGGTCGCGGATCCGCCGCCTTCCCGTTCACGGCGCACCGTCGCACTCGGGGCTCGTATTGTCAATATTGACGAAACATGCCGTCGACGAGCCCACCGTCCAGCGACGCCAGCGCGGCGCGGCAGAGCTCTGCCAAATCCGGCAACGAACGCTCGTCTCGCAGCATCCAGACCTCCATCGCGCCGAAGACCGCGGCGGCGACGCACCGCGCGGTCACCGTGACGGCCAGGCGCTCGGCGACCGCGTCCCGATCAAGGCCGCGTGCGGACGGCCGGGACGCCAGCCGCTCGGCGACGGCCTGCGCGAAGTCCGCCTCGACGCCCCGGATGTGGCGGACGATCCGCTCGGCGTCGAGCGTGCCGGAGCGCAGTGTTGCGATCTGTGTCACGGCCTGGACGTCGTAGGGGAAGGCCAGGACGGCCACCCGCACCGATTCCGTGATGGGCTCGTCGTCCGGGCGTGCGGCCAGCGCGCTGCGGAACCAGTGCAGGCCGGCGTCGTAGTCGGCGAACAGCAGGTCGTGTTTGGACGTGAAGTGACGGTAGAAGGTCCGAAGCGATACGCCCGCGTCGGCCGCGATCTGTTCGGCCGAGGTGTCCTCGACGCCCTGAGCGAGGAACCGCACCAGCGCGGCACGCCGCAGCGCCTCCCGCGTCCGCTCGCTGCGCACCGTCTGCGCCGACCTCGCCATGAGCAGAAGATACCGTTGCCGGGCGGTCGGCGGTCGGACGTCCCGACCTTGTTTTGTCACCATTGACAAAACAAGGCGCTGGATCGACGCTCGCGGAATGGTCGCTCTCATCGTGCACGCGATCCTCGGCGTGACGGTCGTCTGGCTCATCGTCGCTTCGAACCCGGCGGTGTTCCGCCGCCCGGAGACCGGTCCCGCGATCTCAATGCTCGAATTCCTCTACTACACGGCCGGCATCGCCTCGGTCGCCGTCGGCTGGTACTTCAACATCCGCTTCGTGCACGAATACGCCCACGGCCACACCAACCCGATCTGGGGCGACGGCAGCTGGGCTCAGTACATCAAGCTCATGTACGCGAACCCCGCAGCGAGTTCCGCCGGCCAGGACTACACGATCGGGAACCTCGTCCTGCTGCCGCTGATGACCATCGTCGACGGCCGGCGTCGGGGCGTCAGGCGCCCATGGCTGTTCTTCGTCGCCAGCCTGTTCACGAGCTTCGCCTTCCCCTGGGCCCTCTACCTGGCTGTCGTCGAGCGACAGCGGCGGCTCGGCGAACAACGCACCGCGTCCTGAGACTCAGCGAGAAGGGACGGGAGACCCGTGACCACCGAGACGGGGCAATGGTGCCGGCCGGGTTGTGGGTGGCACTCCAACTGGCGAGGAGCTTGAGGGCGCCGTCGTCGGATGTGCCTGCTTCGGCGCTGAACGCGACCATGGTCAGGCCCGGGGCGGCGGGTAGCTCCATGACCTCGTAGGACAGGTGCAGTTCGCCGACGACTCCCAATTCCCCCAGTATGTGCGGGCGAGCGGGTTGAGGAAGTTGAACCGGGCGAGGTTCGCCGACCGGCTCACCGAGTTCTCCACGAAGAACCGCTGAGCCGAAGCGCGCCGGTCTCGAAGGTGACTAAGAGGGCTGAGAGACCGGAGAAGACGCAATCGACGCACCGCCGACGTCGGCGCCGAGTTCCCGGGATATCCGCTGGCCGACCTGCGCGACCACCGATCCCAGCGTGCGTACCCGGGCCACCGTCATCCGCGAGGTCAGGCCGGAGACCGACAGGGCCGCGGCGACCTCGCCGGTGTGGTCGAAGATCGGCGCCGCCACGCAGCGGACCTCCGGTTCGTTCTCGCGGTCGTCGATGGAGTAGCCGCGGGCGCGGGTGCGGGCCAGGTCCGCTCGGAGCTGGGATTCGTCGGAGAGGGTCCAGGTGGTGATCGGGCGCATTCCGGCGGCGGCCACCTGCTGGACCGTCTCCTCCGGAAGCCAGGCGAGCATCGCCTTTCCGCTGGCTGTGCAGTAGGCCGGAGCGCGGCTGCCGACCCGGGACGCCATGCGGACGTTGGTCTCGTTCTCGACCTTGTCGACGTAGACGATGTCAGGGCACTCCCAGACTGTCAGGTGCACCGTCTCCCCGACCTCCCGCTGGAGTCTGCGGAGGTGTTCCACGGCGATGCTCCGCAGGTCCAGCGTGGACAGGTAGGCCTGGCCGAGGCGGAGCGCGCCGTGCCCGAGGCGGAACCAGCCGGTCTCGCGGTCGCGGTCCAGCAGGTGCTCTTCGAGCAGGGGAACGGTCAGGCGCAGCACGGTGCTCTTGTTCAGTCCGAGGGCTTCGGCCAGCTTGCCGAGCGGGACGCCGCGGCCGCTGTCTGCGTGTTCGCGGACGTACCCGAGGACCGCCAGCGCGCGCCGGAGCGACGACGACTGGTTGCGATCTCCTGAAGCCGGTCGTGCTTTGCCGTCTTGTTCCGCCATCGGGTCGCTCCCCTTCCTCTGCTGTGGCCGACCTTGTGTTGGCGCTGTATTCGACATGCCATTTTGCTATGCAAAAGACTCAACGCAAGTCCTTGTCCGGCCGCCTCCGGCCCGCCTAACGTCAGCCGTCATCAAGCCCTCCGGCGGTGGACAACGCCGCTGAGCTGGGCTGATCATCCCCTGCACCTGTCAAGGTCTGCCTCGACCCCGATCAGCGCGGAGGTTCACTTTGCACGGCTTCGTCCATTGGCTGCAGCACGACACCGGCGGCCTGCTCACGCTCTGCGGATGCTCCATAGCCCTGCTGCTGTTCCTCATCATCAAGATCAAGCTCGAACCCTTCATCGCCCTGATCGCCGCCAGCCTGGTCCTCGCCCTGGCGGCCGGGCTCCCGGTCTCGACGATCGTCGGGACCGCGCTGGTCAGCAACAAGTCGTTGCTGGAGACCGGGTTCGGCTCGATCCTCGGCCACAGCGCGGCCATCATCGGGCTCGGCACGATCTTCGGCGCGCTGCTCGAACGCTCCGGCGGGGCCGACGTGCTGGCCGCGCGGCTGCAGACGGCCTTCGGGGAGCGGGGCGCGCCGCTGGCGATGGGGCTGACCGGCCTCATCTTCGGCATCCCGGTGTTCTTCGACGTCGGCATCTTCGTCCTGGCGCCCCTGGTCTACGTCGCGGCCCGGCGCGGCGGCCACTCGCTGGTGGTCTACGCGCTCCCGATGCTCGCCGGCCTGTCGATGACGCACGCGTTCCTGCCGCCGCACCCCGGCCCGGTCGCCGTCACCGGGCTGCTCGGCGTCAGTCTCGGGTGGATGCTCATCATGGGGCTGATCTGCGGTCTGCCGGCGTTCCTGGTGGCCGGTGTGGCGTGGGGAAGCTGGATCGGCAAGCGAGTGATCATCGCCGTGCCCGAGATGGACGGCCGGAGTGGCGATGGCGATGGCGATGGCGATGAGTTGAGTGCGCCGACGGGAGAGGCCACCGCGGAGACGGGCGCGGCAGTAGAGCGCAAGGCCCCGCTGCTGTCGATGATCATCGGCCTCATCGCGGTGCCGCTAGTGCTGATCCTCGGCGCGACCTTCGGGACGGTCTATCTGAAGAAGAGCTCAGCGCTCCCGGTGCTCACGTTCCTCGGCACCCCCGCGGTGGCACTGACGATCGCCGTCCTGCTGGCCTTCTGGCTGCTCGGCACGCGACGCGGATTCAGTCGCACGGAGTTGGCCGAGCTCAGCTCGAACTCGCTGCGTCCGGTGGCGATGATCCTGCTCGTGATCGGGGCGGGCAGCTTCTTCGGCGCCGTGATCACCGCGACCGGCGTCGGCAAGGCGTTGTCCCACACGCTGACCTCGGCCGGCCTCCCGCTGATCCTCCTCGCGTACGTCATCAGCTGCGGCATGCGCCTGGCGCAGGGCTCCGCCACCGTCGCGATCGTCACGACCGGCGGAATCGTCGCGCCGCTGGTGGAGAAGGGCCACTTCTCGCAGCCGCACATCGCCCTGATCGCGGTGGCCATCTCGGCCGGATCGATCATCGCCTCGCACGTGAACGACGGCGGGTTCTGGATCGTCTCCCGGTACTTCAACATGACGGTCAAGGACACGCTGAGGACCTGGACGGTGTTGGAGACGATCCTTTCCGTAGTCGGATTCACGGCCGCCGGGCTGCTCAGCCTGGCGATCTGAGACGAGGGGCTGGTCGCCGACGGCGTCCGGCGTGTCGCTCGCCACAGCGGAGGAGCGTTGACGCGGCGGCACGGCCTCCGGCATCGTCACGGACAGACATCCATATAGCGAGACCACGGTGCGCAGGATCCACGGCCACAGCACGTCCGAGGGACGGCTGGAAGACCGAGGGACCTGCGCGCCGCACCGATCCGAAGGTCAGGGGAGCTGGCCCGTGGTCTCCGTAGCCCGGGGCGAGGCACCCCACGAGGAGGCCTGCACATGACACCGTCGGCCACGCAGTTCCCGGCGGCGGATCGCGAGCAGTGGCAGCGGCTGGTCGCCGGGGTCCTGGCGAAGTCGGGCAAGCAGGGCTTGGACGGCGTCGCAGCCGAGGCGGCGCTGAGCACCCGCCTCGACGACGGCCTGACCGTCCTGCCGCTGTACACCGCCGGCGAGGCGCTGCCCGAGCCGGGCCCGCCGGGGTTCGCGCCGTACGTCCGGGGCACCCGGCCACAGGGCGCGGTGCTCGACGGCTGGGACATCCGGCAGCACCACGCGGATCCGGACCCCCGGCGGACCAACGAGGCGGTGCTGGCCGACCTGGAGAACGGTGTCACGTCGGTCTGGCTCGAAGTCGGCGAGCGCGGGCCGGCGATCGACGCGCTGCCGACGGTGCTGGACGGCGTCTTTCTCGACCTGGCCGCCGTCGTCCTCGACGCCGGAGCCGACTTTCGCGAGGCGGCGCACCGGTTGTTCGCGCTGTATGACGAGCGCGGCCTGCCTGCGGGATCGGCCGGGGCCGGAGGCAACGTCGGCGCCGATCCGTTCGGGCTGCAGGCCCGGACCGGCTCCGATGCCCAGACCTCGGAGCTGCTGCGGTCCGCGGTCGAGCTGGCCGTTGACAACGCTCGGGATCGACCGGGTATTCGTACCCTGATGGTGGACGCACTCGTCTATCACGACGCGGGGGCCACCGCCGCGCAGGAACTGGGCAGCGCCCTGGCCACAGCCGTCGCCTATCTCAGGGAGCTGACGGCGGCCGGGCTTTCGGTGTCGGCCGCGGCGGCGCAGTTGGAGTTCCGCTTCGCGGCGACCGCCGACCAGTTCCTCACGATCGCCAAGCTGCGGGCCGCCCGGCTGCTGTGGGCCCGGGTCCTGCAAGCCAGCGGGTCAACCGAGGCGGCCGGGGAGCTGCGGCTGCACGCGGTGACCTCGTCGGTGATGATGACCGAGCGCGATCCATGGGTGAACATGCTGCGCACCACGGTCGCCTGTCTGGCGGCGGGCGTCGGAGGCGCGCAATCGTTGACGGTGCTGCCGTTCGACGCCGCCATCGGCCTGCCCGACGACTTCGCCCGCCGCATCGCCCGCAACACGCAGTCGATCCTGCTGGACGAGTCGCACCTGGGCCGGGTCGTCGACCCGGCCGGCGGATCCTGGTACGTCGAGCAGCTGACGCGCGACGTGGCGCGGGCCGCGTGGGGCTGGTTCCAGGAGATCGAGCGCGCCGCGGGACTGCGCGAGGCGCTGGCCTCCGGGCTGGTCGCCGAGCGGATCGGCGCGGCGTGGGAGAAGCGCGGTAAGGACATCGCGCGGCGTCGCGAGCCGATTCTGGGCGTGAGCGAGTTCCCCCACCTCGGTGAGGAGCGGCTGGTTCGGCCGGCGGCGCCTGGTCCTCGCGGCGGCGGGTTGCCGGTGGTGCGGCGCTCTGATGCTTTCGAGGAACTGCGTGCGCGGTCGGATGCGCAGCTGGCGGCCAGTGGGACGCGTCCGAGGATGGCGCTGATCGGGCTGGGCAGCGAGGCGGTGTTTTCGGCACGGTCTTCGTTCGCGGCGAATCTGTTCCAGGCCGGCGGCATCGAGACGGTTCTCGTGCCGGTTCCGACCAAGGCTGACAGCGACGCCGGATTCGACGCCGAAGCCCTGGTCAAGGCGCTGGCCGACAGCGGTGCGCGAGTGGCCTGCCTGTGTTCCGGCGATGCCGTGTACGCCGAGCAGGCAACGGCCGCTGCCGGGGTTCTGCGCGAGGCGGGCATCGGCCGGGTCTCGTTGGCGGGACGGCCCGGCGAGCGGGAAGAGGAATACCGGGCCGCCGGTATCGACGAGTTCGTATATGTGGGCTGCGACGTGCTCGCCGCGCTGCGTGCCGCCTACGCCGAGATCGGAGCGTCCTGATGATTCCCGACTTCTCCGAGGTGGACTTCGAGGACCCGGCCGCCG
Organism: Catenulispora sp. GAS73; assembly: GCF_041262085.1. Taxonomy (NCBI): domain Bacteria; kingdom Bacillati; phylum Actinomycetota; class Actinomycetes; order Catenulisporales; family Catenulisporaceae; genus Catenulispora; species Catenulispora sp. GAS73. Next base: position 168,038 of record NZ_JBGCCM010000013.1, on the reverse strand, counting down.
CCCCGGCGCCTGCGGCCTGCGAAGCGGACTGGCGTGACGCCTGGCGCGAGGAGACGGGCAAGGATGTCGACGAGGCGTTGTGGGAGACGCCTGAAGGCATCACGGTCAAGCCGCTGTACACGGCCGCCGACCTGGACGGGCTCGACTTCCTGGACACGTATCCCGGGATTGCGCCCTATGTGCGCGGACCGTATCCGACGATGTACGTGAACCAGCCGTGGACAGTCCGGCAGTACGCGGGCTTCTCGACGGCCGAGGAGTCCAACGCGTTCTACCGGCGCAACCTCGCGGCCGGGCAGAAGGGCCTGTCGGTCGCCTTCGACCTGGCCACGCACCGCGGCTACGACAGCGACCACCCGCGGGTGACCGGCGACGTGGGGATGGCCGGCGTCGCGATCGACTCGATCTACGACATGCGGCAGCTGTTCGACGGGATCCCGCTGGACAAGATGTCGGTGTCGATGACGATGAACGGCGCGGTGCTGCCGATCCTCGCGCTGTACATCGTCGCCGCCGAGGAGCAGGGGGTCGCGCCGGAGCAGCTGGCCGGGACCATCCAGAACGACATCCTCAAAGAGTTCATGGTCCGCAACACCTACATCTATCCGCCGCAGCCGTCGATGCGGATCATCTCCGACATCTTCGCGTACACCTCGCAGCGGATGCCCCGGTACAACTCGATCTCCATCTCCGGCTACCACATCCAGGAGGCCGGGGCCACGGCCGACCTGGAGTTGGCGTACACGCTGGCCGACGGCGTCGAGTATCTGCGGGCCGGATTGGACGCGGGGCTGGACGTCGACGCGTTCGCGCCGCGGCTGTCGTTCTTCTGGGCGATCGGCATGAACTTCTTCATGGAGGTCGCGAAGCTGCGGGCGGCGCGATTGCTGTGGGCGAAGCTGGTCAAGGACTTCGACCCGAAGAGTGCCAAGTCGTTGTCGCTGCGCGCGCACTGCCAGACCTCGGGATGGTCGCTGACCGCGCAGGACGTGTTCAACAACGTGACGCGCACGTGTGTGGAGGCGATGGCGGCCACGCAGGGGCACACGCAGTCGCTGCACACGAACGCGCTGGACGAGGCGCTGGCACTGCCGACGGACTTCTCGGCGCGGATCGCCCGGAACACGCAGCTGCTGTTGCAGCAGGAGTCGGGGACGTGCCGCGTCATCGATCCGTGGGGCGGCAGCGCGTATGTCGAACGGCTGACGCACGACCTCGCGCAGCGCGCGTGGCAGCACATCCAGGAGGTCGAGGCGGCCGGCGGGATGACGGCGGCGATCGACGCCGGGATTCCGAAGCTGCGGGTGGAGGAGGCGGCGGCGCGGACGCAGGCGCGGATCGACTCCGGGCGGCAGCCGGTGATCGGCGTGAACAAGTACCGGGTGTCGGGCGGCGACGAGATCGACGTCCTGAAGATCGACAACGCGCAGGTGCGGGCACAGCAGGTGGAGAAGCTGCGGCGGTTGCGCGCCGAGCGGGACGAGCAGGCTTGTCAGGACGCGCTGCGCGCGCTGACCGCCTCGGCGCGTTCCGGGGCGCAGCGTGACGGCTCGTTGGAGGGCAACCTGCTGGCGCTGGCGGTCGACGCGGCGCGGGCGAAGGCGACGGTGGGCGAGATTTCCGAGGCGCTGGAACAGGTTTACGGGCGGCACTCCGGGCAGATCCGGACCATCTCAGGGGTCTACCGGGACGAAGCCGGGGCCGGCGGGCCGGTCGCCGAGACGCGGGCGCTGGTCGACGCCTTCGCCGAGGCCGAGGGCCGGCGTCCCCGGATCCTGGTGGCGAAGATGGGGCAGGACGGGCACGACCGGGGGCAGAAGGTGATCGCCACCGCGTTCGCCGACCTCGGGTTCGATGTGGACGTCGGCCCGCTGTTCCAGACGCCGGCGGAGGTGGCCCGGCAGGCGGTGGAGGCGGACGTGCACATCGTGGGCGTCTCCTCGCTGGCCGCCGGGCACCTCACGCTGGTGCCGGCGCTGCGCGCGGAGTTGGCGGCGGCGGGGCGGGAGGACATCGTCATCGTGGTCGGGGGCGTCATCCCGCCGCAGGACTTCGAGGCCCTGTACGCCGCCGGCGCAGCCGCGGTGTTCCCGCCGGGGACGGTGATCCCCGACGCCGCGCGGGACCTGGTGCGGGAGTTGGCCCGGACGCTCGGGCACGAGCTGTGACACCTCGGGATCCGCAGTACTTCGTGGAGGGAGTGCGTTCCGGGTCGCGGGCGGTGATCGCTCGCACCATCACGCTGCTGGAGTCGACACGCGCCGATCACAGGGTTCTGGCTCAGGAAGTGCTGACGGCGCTGCTGCCGTTCTCCGGCGGCGCGGTGCGGGTCGGGGTGACCGGGGTGCCGGGGGTGGGCAAGTCGACGTTCATCGACGCGCTGGGGACGTTGCTGACGGGGCGGGGGCACCGGGTGGCGGTGCTGGCCGTGGACCCATCCTCGACGCGGACCGGGGGCTCGATCCTCGGGGACAAGACGCGGATGGAGCGGCTCGCCGCCGATCCGGCCGCGTTCATCCGGCCCTCGCCGACGTCCGGGACCCTCGGCGGCGTCGCGAAGGCCACCCGCGAGAGCATCGTGGTGATGGAGGCGGCCGGGTACGACGTGGTGCTGGTGGAGACCGTCGGGGTCGGGCAGTCGGAGACGACGGTCGCAGCGATGGTGGACACGTTTCTGTTGTTGACGCTGGCTCGTACCGGCGACCAGCTTCAGGGGATCAAGAAGGGCGTGCTGGAGCTCGCCGATCTGATCGCGGTGAACAAGGCCGACGGCCCGCATGAGCGCGACGCGCGCGCCGCCGCCCGGGAACTGGCCGGGTCGCTGCGGTTGCTGCGCACCGGGGATTCGGCTGCGGACGCGGCGTGGAATCCGCCGGTGTTGACGTGCAGCGCGCTGGAGGACAGCGGGCTGGCGGAGCTATGGGAGGAGATCGGCCGGCACCGCCGGATTCTGGAGGCGGCCGGGGAGTTGGCGGCGCGACGGCGGGACCAGCAAGTGGCTTGGGTGTGGAGCATGGTCGAGGACCGGCTGCTGGCCCGGCTCCGGGAGGATCCCGAGATCCGGAAGCTCGCGCCAATGCTGGAGGAACAGGTGCGCGCCGGGGCGATGACGGCTACGAATGCGGCGGAGGAGATTCTGGGAGCCTTCGACCGGTCGCTGTTCGAGGGCTGAGTCGCCTGGCTCTGGCGCTCGGCATCGGCGGACGGTGACGGGTTCGTCGTGTCCGACCGGACCATGCGGGGTGTTGGTTCTGGGTCCCTCGCCGCGTCGGCGGGCTCTGCCAACCTGCCCGGGCCGGTGGTGTCCAGCCGAACGGAGAACGACCACAGCAGCAGCGATGCGGCTGGACACCACCGGACCGGGCTGGTTCCGTCTACGGCGACGACGCGGCGAGGGACCCAGAACCCGGCGACCACAAGCAACACCGCCACCAAGCAGCGCAACGCAGGCAACAGCGGATACAAAGCCGACCAGTCCCGGACCGCCGCCAAACAGCAGCACGCACGGGTCGCCCCCTCGCTGTAGAGCGCCCGCCGGAGGCCTCAAGGCGCCCACCACGCACGACGATTGCCGCCTACGACATGCGCAGTGACTCGGACCGGCGCGCGGTCTTGCACGCGCAAACCGCCAGCCGCCAACGCAACCCAGTGCGCGAGTCGATCATGCCGGCATTTTGTTATGGAATTATCGCCCCTTATACACAGGTATAGCACCCGCCGCCGACACCGACACCAAAACCGCCGGCCGCCAGCGCAACCCGCGACGCACAACCGAACTGCGTCCCCCCGCGAGGTCATCAAACCCTGCGCGAAGCCGTAAAAATCGCCTGTAAAACCACAGCCCAACCGCACCCGCGCACCCCACCGGCCCACCGGCCCACCGGCCCACCGACCCACCGGCGCCGGCAACCACCCCACAGATGAGTCAGGCGCACCGGTTCTGTCGCCCGGCTCTGTCGCCCAGTTCTGTCGCCGGCTCTGTCACCCAGTTCTGTCTTCAGACCCCCGCCGACATCTCGCCAGCGCGTAGGTACCAACGCTCGACATCCACGCCGACGATCAACAGCCAGAGGCAGAGCGCGCCTTCCCCGATCGGTGCGGGGATCTGGATCCAGGGGCCGAGGTGGCTCGCGACGCCCGGGGCGATCATGTTCGTGAAGCCGCCGACGAGGTAGGCCAGGCCGTCGATCGCCAGCAGGATGCTGATGAACCTGGGCATGAAGGTCGATCGGCGGACCAGGTAGGCGACGCAGAGGATGTCGAAGCCGTAGAAGATCCCGTAGATGCTGTAGTCGACCGAGGACAGGTCGCCGGGCAGGTGCTCCAGCGCTTGCAGCTGTGCTGCCGGGAGGGCGCCGGTGTAGGTCTTGCCGTGCAGGAGGGCGAGGGGCGTGAACTCGTTGAGGATGCCTGCGGTCTCGACGGCGGTCGCGACCAGCATGAAGAACACATCCAGAAGAGCCAGGCGCCGGTTCACCACTTTGAACAACTCGTAGAAGAGCAGCGCCATGGGGACGTTGGTCAGCGTCACCACGACGTGCGCCGCCAGGCTGAGGCGATAGAGCGTTTCGTGGGTCTGGATGTTGTGCGCCGTCTTCGCCAGGTCGGACACGAACAGCATGCTCGGCACCAGGCCGATGGCGAAGGCGCCGAGGACTATGTTCACCAGGTAGAGAGCGCCGGCGGTTCGCGCGAGTTGGCGCGGAGTGGCGCCGGTGAGGAGATCCGATGCTGGCCTCGGTGCCGAGGCGCTGGCCGTCATACCGGATATCGAGCCACTGTCAGTGTTCTGCGTCAATGGGTCGGACGCCTATGGCCCGCTGATACCGCGCGACGATCCGCTCCAATGCCGCCGCCAGCTCCGGCGCGTCCACCACCTCGAAGTCGGCTTCGAGCATCCCCAGATACAGCGCCAGGCGATCCGGATCGTCGGAGCCGGGCTCGAACGCGCAGCGGTCGGCGGCCAGTTGCTCGATGTCGATCGGTGTCGGAATGCGGGACCGTACATAGTCGGCGGACGCGTGCACGATCACCCGCGCCGTGTAGCGCCACGGCGCGCGTGCGACGCCGCTGTCGACCCGCGCGGCGATCTCGCTGTCCGGCGGTGTGGAACGCGGGGTGAAACGTGGTCCGGGCGGACCGATCGGGCTGATGCGGTCGGCGCGGAAGGTGCGCCAGTCCGCGCGCTCCAGGTCCCAGGCGAACAGGTACCAGCGCTGGCGGCGGTGGACCAGGCGGTAGGGCTCGGTGGCGCGGCGGGTCGGCGTGCCCGAGTGGGCTTCGTAGTCGAAGCGGAGGGCCAGGTGGTCGCGGCAGGCGAGGGCCAGGGTCGTCAGGACTTCCGCGTCCACGGCCGTGCCGCGGGCCGGGACCGGGAGCGCGTGCGAGGCGAAGGACTCGACGCGGTGGCGCAGGCGGGTCGGCAGAATGCTCTGGAGCTTTGCCAGTGCGCTGAGTGAGGTCTCCTCGATGCCGACGACCGCGCCCCCGGCCGCGACCCGCAGGCCGAGCGCGACGGCTACCGCCTCCTCGTCGTCCAACAGCAGCGGTGGCAGCGCCGCGCCGGGGCCGAGGCGGTAGCCGCCGGCGACGCCGGGCCGGGCCTCGACCGGGTAGCCGAGCTCGCGCAGGCGCTCGACGTCGTTGCGCACGGTCCGGGTGGTCACGCCGAGCCGTTCGGCGAGTTCGGAGCCGGTCCAGTCGCGGCGCGCCTGGAAGAGGGACAGCAGGCGCAGCAGCCGTGCCGAGGTCTCCAACATTCTCGAACTGTATCCGGGATAGCGGAACGAAGCTTTCCGCAATTGTTCCTACGCTCGCGTCAGAGGCGATCGGCCGTAGCCGATCGGTGGACCGACCGTCGGATGGAGACCCTGATGAGCACCGAGATTCTGATGAGCGCCCAGACCCTGATGAGCACCGAGATCCAGCCCTTCCAGATCGTGATCCCGCAGGCCGAGCTCGACGACCTCCACGCGCGGCTGGCGAACGCCCGCTGGGCCGGGTCCGTGCCCGGCGCCGGGTGGGAGCGCGGGGTGCCCGTGGACCACCTGAAGGAGCTCGCGGAGTACTGGCGGACCGGCTTCGATTGGCGCGCGCAGGAGAAGGCGCTCAACGCCCTCCCGCAGTTCGTGACCGAGATCGACGGTCAGCGCATCCACTTCCTGCACGTCCGGTCCGCGCGCCCGGACGCCAAGCCGCTGCTGCTCACGCACGGCTTCCCCAGCTCGGTCGCCGAGTTCCTCAACCTGATCGAGCCGCTGGTCGCGCCGGGACGGGAGGAGGACCCGGCGTTCGACATCGTCGCGCCTTCCCTTCCGGGCTATGGGTTTTCCACGCCGCTCTCCGCGCAGGGCTGGACCCTCGGCCGGACCGCGCGCGCCTGGATCGAGCTCATGCGCCGGCTCGGCTACGACCGTTACGGCGTGCACGGCGGCGATGTCGGCGGCGGCGTGTCGGGGATGGTCGCCGGGTACGACGCCGAGCACGTCACCGGGGTCCATGTGACCACCGATCCGCTGACCGCGGCCAACGTCGCCACGTTCCTGCCGGGCCTGGCCGACCGCCTAGACCCCGCCGATCCCGTCGACGCGCTCGCGCTGGAGCGGATGAACGCGTTCCAGAAGGAGGGGTCGGGCTACCTCGCGATCCAGAGCAGCCGGCCGCAGACCATCGGCTACGGCCTCGTCGACTCCCCGGTCCTGCAGCTGGCCTGGATCGCGGAGAAGTTCGAGCAGTGGACCGACCTGCCGATAGACCGCGATCAGCTGCTGACCACCGTGAGCCTGTTCTGGTTCACCGGCGCCGGGGCCTGGGCCGCCCACACGCTCTACGACCAGTTCCACTCCTCCGACTGGGGCGCCCCCTCCCCCGTGCCGCACGGCTTCGCGGTGTTCGGCGCGGATGCGACGGTCCGCATACTGGTTCCGACCCCGCCGGACGCGCACTGGAGCGAGTTCGAGCGCGGGCGGCACTTCCCGGCGATGGAGTGCCCTGATGTGCTCGCGGTGGATCTGCGGACGTTCTTCGGTCCGCTGGTCTGAGGCGAGGGGGAACGGATCCGTGCCACTCCCGTATGCGGGGAGCGGCACGGATCGAGGATCAGCTGGAGACTCAGTTCTCGGGCTCAGCCAAGGCCTGCGTCACCATCTGTGCGAACTGCGGGCTCATCACCAGGGTCTTGAAATCGAAGTTCGGCGTCGGCTTTGAGGTCTTCCCGATGCTGCTTCCGCCCGCGGTCATCAAGAAGGACTTGGTGCCGTCGAGAATGAAGATCCCGTAGCCCTTGTCACCCTTGTTCAAGAAGTCGCCGGCGCCAAGACCCAACGTGGCCTTCATCCCGTTGGGCAGAGTGACCTGTTCGCCGGATAGCGGCTTCATGTCCACGCGGCGGTACGCACGGATCATCACCGATGTGATGCTGCCGTCGGAGCTGACGACTCGGTAGATGTTCGGGTTCATGTGCGGCGTATAGCCGGCGGGGACGACGTACGCGGGATTCTCGTAGTCCCGCCAGTCGGGATTGGAGCCTTCGGGTTGCTTGATGCTCCCCATGTCCGGCGTGACCTCGTACGAGGGCAGCAGCGCGGACAAGGTCCCTTCGTAACGATGGCAAGCGTCGCGCCACCGCTGCTGCAAGTCGGCCGGATCCCCCGGGAACAGGTTCACCACGGTCAGCTCCGAGTCCGGGCAGGTCTTCCACTGCGCGAAGATGCTGGCCATGGTCACCGGGCCGGACTTCGTCGTGTCGGCGCCGGAGGTCGGCGAGGCCGCCGAACCGCCGCCGAACCCGAGGGTTCCGGCGATCACCGCGGCACCCACCACGGCCGCGGCCGTCCCGCCGGCGATCCCGGCGTAGCGGGTACGGCGCAGGCCGACGCTCTTGGCGCGGGCCGCGGCGCCGGTGCCGGCCAGGTGCGTCCAGTCCTCGGGGCGCATCGCTTCGGTGAAGACTTCGTTGTCAAGCATGGGATTCCTCCGTTGCCAGAACGTCCGTGTGCCAGTCGGCGAGAAGGATCGCGAGGGCGGCGCGGCCCCGGGACAGCCGGGCCTTGACCGTGCCGGGGGCGACGCGGAGTTCGCGGGCCACGTCCTCGACCCGCATGTCGTTCAGGTGGTGCAGAACCAGGGCGACGCGCTGGGATTTGGGCAGTTTGGCCAGTGCGTCGCGCAGCGCGACGGCGTCCGGGGACGGCTCCGGAGCGTCCGGTGGCGCGCCGTGCTTGCGCAGGGCCTTGACCCCGGACTTCCAGTGCCGCCACTGCGAGACCGCCATGCGGTACGCCGTGGTCTTGACCCACCCGACCGGGTCGCCGCGGCCGTCGGTCAGCGAGTCCCACCGCAGCCAGGCCTTGGCGAACGCCTCCTGGACGCAGTCCTGGGCCTCGGCGAGGTCGCCGATCATCAGGTAGAGCTGGCCGACCAAGCGTGGCGCGTTCGTCGCGTAGATGAGGTCGAAATCTGTGGCAGCCGACTCCGCTTGTTTCCCCGTCATGCCGCTCCCCTCCCTTGCCGATGTGTCGAGCGCTGTACGCCTGGGCGTCCGCGCAGGGTTGCATCGGCCGAGGGTCTTGTGAGGCCTTATGAGTCGGAGACCATGATGGCGCCCGCGACTCCAGGAACGGAGTCGCGGGCGCCGTGGTGGTGTTTGGGGGATCGGGCGGCGAGGCGGGTGCCGGGACGCGGGTGCTCAGGCCAGGCCGAGCTGCTTGGCTATGACCGAGCCCTCGGCGTAGCAGTCGAAGCGCTTGATCTTGCCGTCGACGAGCTCGAAGACGTCGCAGCAGGGGGCGTCCATGCGCTTGCCGGTCGGCGGGACGGTGCCGGTGGGCAGCTCCAGCGGGCCGGTGTGGGTGCCCTGGAGGCGGAGCTGGACGATGACCATGTTGTCGACGACGTAGAACTTTTCGAGCTCGCGGTGCATGTCGGGGAACGCCTTGGCGTAGACCTCGACGGTCAGGCCGAGTTCGGCGGGGCCGCGGTAGGTGTGGGGGATGGATTCGTCGGTGAAGGTGCCGTCCTCGGTGAAGGCGGCGATCCAGCCGGCGACGTCCTGGTCCTCGGCGACCTGGTAGGCGGCGCGGATGATCTTCTCGTTCTCGTGCATGGTGGCTCACTCCTTGGTTGCTTGAATGATCAAGTCATTGGTCACGCGTGAGCGAGGTCAGCGTGCATCTCCCACACCAGGACCTCGGCGGGTTCGGTGGCGCTGATCCGTTGGCCGCCGGTGGCGGTGAGGCGCGCGGCGTCGCCGGCGGCGAGCGGGCCGGCGCCTTCGAGGTCGATGGAGCCGCGGGTGACGTACAGGTGCAGGTACGGCGCTTCGGGGAGCTGGACCGGGCGTCCCGGGATGAGGCGGGCCGCGTACAGTGCGGCGTCGCGGTTCCGGATGCGGATCGCGGTCTCGGCGGCGTGCCGGGGACGGCCCGACGCGACGGTGACGAGGCCGCCGGCGAGCAGGTCGTGGTCGATGTCGAGCTGTTCGTAGCCCGGGGTGATGCCGGGCTCGTCGGGGACGATCCACATCTGGACGAGGTGGACCGGGTCCGAGTGCGGGGCGCCGCCGAGGCGCCAGGAGTCGTTCTTCTCGGAGTGCAGGATGCCGGTGCCGGCGCTCATGCGTTGGGCGAGGCCCGGGTAGATGACGCCGGAGTTGCCCTCCGAGTCCTGGTGGACCAGGGCGCCTTCGAGGACCCAGGTGACGATCTCCATGTCCTGATGGGGGTGCGTCTCGAATCCGGTGCCGGGGTCGATGGTGTCCTCGTTGTGGACGAGGAGGAGGCCGTGGTGGGTGTTGGCGGGGTCGTAGGGCTGGCCGCCGATCCAGAACGAGTGGCGGCCGTGGAGCCAGGACAGGCGGGTTTCGGTGCGGTCGGCGGCGCGGCGGATGTCGATGTGGGGGTTTGTGGCGGGGGTGCGCGGGGCAGCCATGATCAGGCCCTGACCGTCTTGAGCGCCCGGGCCCAGGACTCGACCTGGTCGAACTGCGTCTTCATGGCCTGCTCGTTGCGCGGGTCCGGGGTGAAGGCTCCCGCCTCGTCGAAGTCGGTGAACACCGAGAACGACAGCTGCTGGTGCACGTGCGCGATCTTCACGGCGGACAGGATCCCGCGCAGCTGCTCGACGGCGCGGGTACCGCCGACGGTACCGTAGGCGACGAAGCTGGCGGCCTTGTCGTTCCACTCGGCGTAGACGTAGTCGATCGCGTTCTTCAACACGCTGGGGATGGAGTGGTTGTACTCCGGCGTGATGAAGATGAAGCCGTCGAAGGACCCGATGGTCTCGGCCCAGGCCTTGGTGTGGTCACCGACGTACTGCCCGAAGGACGGCGGCAACGGCTCGTCCATGTGCGGCAGCGGATAGTCGAGCAAGTCGACCAGCGCGTACTCGGCCCCGGTCCGGGCCTTGGCACGCGCCATGACCCAGTCCGCGACGACCTCGCCCCGCCGACCCGGACGGGTGCTGCCGAGGATGACGGCGATTCGCAGGTCGCTCATGGTGGTCTCCTTCGGGAGGACTTGAAGGTTCATGTCATGTTCGGGGTGTTTCCCGAGCGTGTTGTGCTGACAGGGTAAATCTAGCGCTGATGACATGAACATTCAAGTGATAGGTCGGAAGTTGGGGCTGAGCTGGGGACGGGGTCTCGGTGCGAGGCCCAGCTGGTGGCTCGGAGCCCGGGGCGGCGCGGCTGGGCTCGGTGCGACTCGGTGTGACTCGGTGTGACTCGGTGCGATTGGCTCGCACGACGCGACACAACTCGGCACGGGACGGCTCGGCTCGGCATAACTCGGCTCGGCCCGGCCCGGTGCAGCTTGGTGCCGGGCGACGCGGGGCAGCCCGGCTCGGTGCGGCTTGGCGCGGCGCGGTACGGGGCGGCCTGGTGCGGCGCGGTACGGGGCGGCCTGGTGCGGCGCAGCGCGGGGCAGCCCGGCGCGGTGCAGCTTGGTGCAGTGCGGCGCGGGGCAGCCCGGCCTGGCGCGGCGCGGCTTGGCGCGGTGGGGCGCGGTGCGACTCGGTGCGGCGCGGGGCGGCTCGGTGCGACGCGGTCCGGGGCGGCTCGGTGCGGCCTGGTACGGGACGGCGCGGCGCGAGGCGGCGCGGGGCGGCGCGGGGCGGCGCGGGGCGGCGCGGCGCGGGGCGGCGCGGGGCGGCGCGGCGCGGGGCGGCGCGGGGCGGCGCGGCGCGGGGCGGCGCGGGGCGGCGCGGGGCGGCGCGGGGCGGCGCGGCGCGGGGCGGCGCGGCGCGGGGCGGCGCGGGGCGGCGCGGCGCGGGGCGGCGCGGCGCGGGGCGGCGCGGCGCGGGGCGGCGCGGCGCGGGGCGGCGCGGGGCAGATCGGCTCGGTGCGGCTTGGCTCGGCGCGGCGCCGCCGGCACAGCGCGGCGCGGTGCGGCGCGGTTCAGCGGGCGGGCGAGTCGATTCGGCGCAGGACGCGGTCGGCGTCTTGGCCTAGGCGGCGGAGGCGCTCGGCGGACAGGTTGTCTATGACCAGGTGGCGGACGAAGGCTACGTGGGCCGGGGCCGCTTCTTGGAGTTTGTGCATGCCTGGGGCTAGGAGGATCGCGTTGGTGAAGCGGCCGTCGGCGGGGTCGGGTTCGCGGCGGATGTAGCCGCGTGCTTCTAGGCGCTTGGCCATGTGGGATAGGCGGGAGAGGGATACCGAGGCCTCTTCGGCGAGGGTGCTCATGCGCATTGTCCAGTCTGGTGCCTCGGCGAGCATGGCCATCGTCATGTACTCGACCATGCTCACGTCGGCGTCGCGTTGGAGTTGGCCGTCGATGGCCCAGGGGAGGCGCGTGATGAGGCGGACCACGGACAGCCAGGAGGAGAGTTCGGTTGCGCTGAGCCAGAGGGCGGCGTCGGTGTCGGGGGTTGTCTCGGCTTGGTGGGCTGTCGGCGGGGCGGTCATGGGATGAGTTTAGCCTTCAAGTCATCGCGAGGGGTAGCCGCTGCTCACGTGCTGCTGAGCGCCAGCTCCGGCGTGCGAGACGATCCGACGCGCAGGACCCCGGCGGTCGTCGCGGCCGTCACGCACATCGCGGTCAGCAGAAGGAACGCGTGGTTCAGGGCCATCACATGCGTCATCCAGCCGATGACGGCGGGGCCGGCCAGCATGCCGACGTAGCCGAGTCCGGCGACGCGCGAGACGTTGGTGCCGGCGGCCGAGGGGTCGGTGTGACCGGCCGCGCTGAACAGCTGTGGGACACAGCCGGACAGCCCCAGGCCGAACAGCGCCCACCCGGCGAACGCGGCCCAGATCCACGGCGCCAGCGCCACGATCGTGATGCCGACGGCTGCCATGGCCGCGCCGTACCGCAGGATCGCCATCGCGCCGAAGCGAGCGGAGATGCGGTCGGCGAGCAGTCGGCCGAGCGTCATCGCCGCGGCGAACGTGCCGTACGCGAAGGCGGCGGTGCTGGCCGGCGCGCCCAGGACGTCCTTCATGTGCAGGGCACTCCAGTCGTTCGCGGCGCCTTCGCACAGCATGATCATCAGAGCCAGGGCGGCGAGGAGCCAGATGCGCTTTCCGGCACTGCGGCGCGTGAACGGGGAGGGAAGCGGCGGGTGCTCGTCCTCAACAGCGGGAGCCGGGGTAGCGGCGGGCCTCGGCTCTGCCGGAAGCAAAGCGCGCGTCGTGAGAACGGCCACCACAACGCCCACAGCACCCATCATCGCGAGCGCCGCCGCCGGGCTCATATCGACGCCCGAAGTACCGGCGGCGATGATCGCGGCGAGCACTCCCCCGACCGAGAACGCGGCATGGAACGCCGACATGACCGGCCGACCGTAAGCCTTCTCCACATGAACCGCGTGCGCGTTCATGCTCACGTCCAGGCAGCCGTTGAAGAACCCGAAGACGAACAACGCCGCGGCCAACGTCCAAGGCTCCCGAGCCAGCCCCGGCAGCACCAGCGTCGCGCCGCACAGCGCGCCGGCCGTGGGCACCACGACGCGAGGCCCGAAGCGGTCGGCCAGCCGCCCCGACACCTGCATGCCGGCGAACGCGCCGAGGCCCAGCAGCACCAGCAGGCCGCCGAGCGTCGCGTGGCTGATGCCGACCTGGTGCTCGATGGCGGGGATGTGCACCACCCAGGTGCCCATCAGCGTCCCGCAGAGGATGAAGTACGTGAAGGTCGCTATTCGGGCGGACCGGAGTGATCGTTCCATGCGGACCACCATAACGAACACAATCTATGTTTGAAAACCCAGTAAATGAACAGTTTGCATGTTCGTTGTGCGTAGTGTTCAATCGCCGGTATGAGCACCGCAGACCGTCACCGGCAGATCGCCGAGGCCGTGAAAGAGTCGGGCGACGCCACGGTCCCGGAGCTCGCCGAGCTCACCGGCGCCTCGGAGATGACCATCCGGCGCGACCTCGACGTGCTGGCCGCGCAGGGCGTGCTGGAACGCGTCCGCGGCGGGGCCCGCACGCTGCTCCTCCGGGGCGAGGAGCCGCCCTTCGCGCTCCGCGCCCACGACGCCGTCGAGGCCAAGCGCCGCATCGCCGCCGAGGTCTCGTCGCTGATCGCCGACGGCGAGACCGTCGTGCTGGACAGCGGCACCACGTGCCTGGAGGTCGCACGCCTCCTGCACCAGCGGCCGGTCACCGTCATGCCCGTGTCGCTCCAGGCGATCCGCGTGCTCAGCGAGACACCGGGACGGGCCGCGCTGCTGGTGCCCGGCGGGCGCCCTCGGACCACCGAAGGGGACCTGACCGGTCCGCTGACGCTCGCGTCCCTGGCCGCGCTGCGTTTCGACACCGCCGTCCTCGGCTGCTGCGGGCTCAGCGCCGCCGAGGGGCTGACCGCCTACGACCTCGACGACGCGGCGGTGAAGAAGGCGAGCATCGCCTCGTCGCGCCGCACCCTCCTGGCCACCGACGGGAGCAAGCTCGGGCGGACAGCGCATGCCTATGTGGGGCCGTCGTCGATCCTGCACACCGTCGTCACCGACGCCGGGGCTCCCGCCGACGAGGTGGCCGCGCTCGAAGCGGCCGGGACCGTCGTCAAGGCCGTCTGAAGCCCCGGGGGCAACCGAGGTGGGCGGCGAGCGGCCCGAATGACGGCGCGCCGTGCCCATCATGTGGACGCGGTGGCATGATTATTCAGCCAGTCGTATATAGTTGCATCCGTGTCCAAGGTACTCACATCCCTGCCAGCAGGTCAGCGCGTCGGCATCGCCTTCTCCGGCGGGCTCGACACCTCGGTCGCGGTCGCGTGGATGCGCGAGAAGGGCGCCGTGCCGTGCGCCTACACCGCCGATCTCGGCCAGTACGACGAGCCGGACCTCCCCGGCGTGCCGGGGCGCGCCCAGGCCTACGGCGCCGAGCTCGCGCGCCTGGTCGACTGCCGTGCCGCCCTGGTCGAGGAAGGGCTCGCGGCCCTGGCCTGCGGCGCCTTCCACATCCGGTCCGGGGGCCGGGCCTACTTCAACACCACGCCGCTGGGCCGGGCGGTGGCCGGCACGCTGCTGGTGCGCGCGATGCTCGAAGACGACGTCCAGATCTGGGGCGACGGCTCGACCTTCAAGGGCAACGACATCGAGCGGTTCTACCGCTACGGGCTGCTGGCGAACCCGGCGCTGCGGATCTACAAGCCGTGGCTGGACGCCGACTTCGTCAGCGAGCTCGGCGGGCGCTCGGAGATGTCGCAGTGGCTCACCGAGCGCGACCTGCCCTACCGCGCCAGCGCCGAGAAGGCGTACTCCACGGACGCGAACATCTGGGGCGCCACGCACGAGGCGAAGTCGCTGGAGCACCTCGACACCGGCCTGGAGATCGTCGAGCCGATCATGGGCGTCCGGTTCTGGGACCCGGCGGTCGAGATCGCGGCCGAGGACGTCACCGTCGGCTTCGAGCAGGGCCGGCCGGTCACCATCAACGGCAAGGCCTTCGGCTCGGCGGTCGAGCTGGTGCAGGAGGCCAACACCGTCGGCGGCCGGCACGGCCTGGGCATGTCGGACCAGATCGAGAACCGGGTGATCGAGGCCAAGAGCCGCGGCATCTACGAGGCGCCCGGCATGGCGCTGCTGTTCATCGCCTACGAGCGGCTGGTGAACGCGATCCACAACGAGGACACCGTCGCGGCGTACCACAACCAGGGCCGCCACCTGGGCCGGCTGCTGTACGAAGGCCGCTGGCTGGACCCGCAGGCGCTGATGGTCCGCGAGTCGCTGCAGCGCTGGGTCGGCCGCGCGATCACCGGCGAGGTGACGCTGCGGCTGCGCCGGGGCGAGGACTACTCGATCCTCGACACCACCGGCCCGGCACTGAGCTACCACCCGGAGAAGCTGTCGATGGAGCGCACCGAGGGCGCGGCCTTCGGTCCGGTCGACCGCATCGGGCAGCTGACGATGCGCAACCTCGACATCGCCGACTCGCGCACGAAGCTTGAGCAGTACGCGCGCCTGGGCATGGTCGGCAGCGGTGCCGGCGGGGAGGCCGCGGCAGCGCTGCCCGGCGGCCACCCCTTCTCCAGCGAGCTGATCGGCGCGATGACCGACGGCGGGGCGCAGAGCATCGCCGCGCGGCCGGCAGCCGAGGCCGAGGCGGAGGGCGACGAGGAGTTGCTGGACCGCGCGGCGATCGAGGCCGGGAACGACTGACGGCTTGAGATCGACGGCTTGAGGTCGACAGCTTGAGATCGGCGAAACAGCCCCCGAACTGCGTTTCCACGCTTCGGGGGCTGTTTGATGTGCGGACAGCGTTCTATGAGCTCGCGGCGTCGTCGGCGGCCAGCTTGTCGCTGAGCATGTGGACCACACTGAGCTTCGCGAGCAGCTCGGGATCGACGCCGTAGCGGTCGGCGAACGCCGCGGGATCCAGGTAGCTGACGCGGGTGGTCCCGCTGTCGTCCCAGATGAGGATGCGCAACGGGAGATCGAGCGCGGCCAGCGGGTGCGCGGCCATGACCGGAGTGCCCGCAGCCGGGTTGCCGAACAGGACAAGGATCGTCTCGCGCAGGTCCTGGCCGACGGTGCGGGCCGCGGCGGCCTGGTCGATGACCGCGAAGACGGTGGCGCCGGCGTGCTCCAGCAGCTCCAGCAGGCGGCGGCTGGTCTCGGTGACCGACGTGCTCGCGGTTTTGGTGACGGCGTGCGGGTTCTCGGACATCGGGCGGCTCCAGGGAAGATCAGCCTTCGGGCCAGACGATGACGGCTTCGGCCGGCACGTCCACCTGGCATTCTGCCCCGATTTCCGGTTCCTGGCCGCCGGGGACGGTGACGGTCAGTTCGGCGCCGCCGTCTTCGAGCAGAAGGACGAGTTCGGCGACCGGCCCGAGGTGCGCGACGTCATCGACGACGGCCCGGGTTCCGCCGGCGGGGACCAATCGCACGTCGTGCGGTTGGACGCACCACGCGACCGCGCTCGGCGGCGTCGCGTGGTGCCAGGCCGGGGTTTCCAGTGCCGACTTCGGAAGCGCGATGCGCAGCGGCCCGCTCTCCAGCACTCCGTCGGAGTCGACATGGCCGTGCCCGATGTTGCGGACGCCGAGCAGGCGTGCCGCGTTCGGGCCCGCTGGATGCGTGAGAACGGTGCGCGTGGGCCCGTCCTGAAGCACCGCGCCGTCCGCGAACAGCAACGTGTCCTGCGACAGCAGCGCCGCGTCGTCAGGATCGTGCGTCACCAAGACCGACGTCAGAGCGGTTTCGCGCAGAACCGTGCGCAGGAGGCGGCGCAGTTCGTCGCGGACCGGGGCGTCCAGGCCGGCGAAGGGTTCGTCGAGCAACAGCAACCGGGGTTCGCGCGCCAGCGCCCGGGCCAGGCCGACGCGGCGGGCCTGGCCGCCGGAGAGCTGGTCGGGGTAGCGGTCGGCGAGGTCGGTCAGTTTCAGCCGGTCCAGCCAGAACGCCGCCAGCGCCGGATCGGCGCCGACACCGAAGGTGACCTGCTCCCAGACCCGCAGGTGCGGGAGCAGGGTCGGGTGCTGCGGGAGGTAGCCGATGCCCCGGTGTTCGGCAGGCAGCGCCGCCAGATCGCGGCCGCCGAGGGTGATGTGCGCGTCGTGCGTCGGCAGGACTCCGGCCAGCAGGCGCAGCGTCGCGGATTTGCCCGAGCCCGAGGCCCCGAGGATGGCCAGGTTGCGGCCCACTCCTCGGTGCTCGACCGCCAGCCGGAAGGCGCCGAGGCGGGCCGTCATGTGGAAGTCCAGAACTGGGCCCTGCGACAGTGCCGGATGCCGGGGCGCGGGGAGCCGGACCGGGCGACGGCGGTGCGCGCGGCGCGCCGGGCCGCGATCGGCGATCAGCAGGACCACGAGCGCCGCGCCGAGCGTCACCAGTACCGGAACCGTCGTCGCTGCCAGGCCGGTGCTGCTGAACTGCACGTACGTGAACACCGGCAGGGTGTAGGGGTGGTAGGCCAGCACGATCGTGGCCCCGAACTCGCCGAAGGCCCGCAGCCACGCCAGCAGCATCCCGGCCCGGATCCCGCGCGCCGCGATCGGCAGCGCCACGCGCAGGGTCCGGGACAGCGCGCCGTGGCCCAGCGTCGCCGCGACGTCCAGCTGCGCCGGGTCCACCGCGGCGAAGGCCGAGCGCGCCGAGACCACCAGGAAAGGCGCCGCCACGAAGCACTGCGCCAGCACGACGCCGGTGGCGCTGTCGGTGAGCCCGCCGTGGAAGAACTGGCCGATCGTGGTGTACGGCCCGACCAGGTAGATCAGCAGGATGCCGCTCATCAGCGGCGGCAGCGCCAGCGGCAGCTGGACCGCGACGCCCAGCGCGCCGGCGGTGCGACCGCTTGAGCGGGCCAGCAGGTAGCCCAGCGGGACGCCGAGCAGGGTGACCACGGCGGTGCTGATGGTCGCCGTGACCATCGACGTCCGCAGCGCGTCGCCGACGCCGGGGGCCGCGGTGGCCGAGCCGCCCTGGCCCGGAGCCCGGACCAGGAAGGCGACCAGCGGGACGAGCAGGTAGGCGACCAGCAGTGCGGCCAGCCACGGAAGCGGGGTGCGCAGCATCCGCGCGCCTGAGCCCCCGACGGTCGGCCGCACTGTGTCGGTACTCAGATTCAGCCGGCGTTGAGCAGGGACTGCAGCGGCGCCGGCACGGACCCGGCGGTGCCGGTGACCTTGATCGGCTGCAGCTGCAGGCCGTGCTTGGTCATCAGGGCCTTGCCCGCGTCGCCGAGCAGGAACTGCACGAAGGCGACGCCCGCGTCCGCGTCCGGGGCCTTGTTCAGGACGCTGACGGTGTAGGTGGCCTGCAGGTGGATGTCGCCGAGGGGGACGGTCGGGATGTTCAGCTCGGCGGCCTCGCTGGAGTAGAAGAAGCCGGCGTCCAACTGCCCGGACTGCAGGCGGCCGACCAGCTGCTCCTCGGGGAACACCTGCACCGCCGAGGCAGGGAGGTTGTCTTTGGTCAGCGCCTGCGCGGCGAGCTTGCCCTTCGGGTCCAGCTTGGGGTCGGTCGAGCCCATCTTGAAGCCGGACTCGGTGATGACCTGGTTCCAGGGCTTGGACTTGATGTCGGCGGCGAACTTGCTGTTCGGGTTGTAGGCGATGACCAGCGGAGCGGTGGCGAAGGTCGCGTACCAGGTCTCCCAGCCGCCGTTGGCGTCGCCGATGAGGCCGGTGTTGGCGTCGGTCGAGGCGCTGATGAAGACGTCGGCCTGCTTGACCTTGCCCTTGATCTCGCTGACCAGCTGGGTGGAGCCGGCCGCGTTGCCCTGGAAGTCGCCGCCGGTGGCCTTGTCGTAGGCCGGGCCGAGGTCGTGCTCCATCAGGTTCGCCAGCGAGGCGGCGTAGGCGACCTTGACCGGACCGGTCGCGCCGGGCACCGAGCCCGAGGCGGAGGTGGCGGACGACGAAGTCGGCGTCGAGCTCGATCCCGCGCCGGCCTTCGGCGAGCTCTTGGAGCTGCTGCACCCGGCCAGCAACAGGCCGGTGGCGATGACTACGGCGACTGACTTCTTCACGAACGGCCCCCTCGGGTCTCCACGGTCACGTCCGAGGACTCGGCGGCGACCGCGCCGCCGTCGGCCTCGTCCGGTTTCGGCTTGCCTGCGTGCGACGCCCGGGCCGGGCCGCGTTCCACGACCACGGTCGTCGACTTGATCACCGCGACCGCCGTGGCGCCGACCCGCAGGTCCAGCTCGTCCACGGCCTCCCGGCTCATCAGCGACACCACTCGGAACGGCCCGGCCTGGATGTCCACCTGCGCCATCACCGCGTCCTTGGTCACCGCGGTGATGATGCCGCGCAGCCGGTTGCGGGCCGAGGACACCTCCGAGCGCTCGTCGGCGGCCGAGGCCAGCGACGAGGCGAAGGCGGCCAGCTCGGGCCCCGGGATCACCCGGTGTCCGTTCTCATCGCGCTCGGCGCTCAGCCGGCCGGCGTCGGCCCAGCGCCGCACGGTGTCGGCACTGACGCCGAGCAGCTCGGCGGCCTCACCCATCCGGTAGACGTCCACGCGGTGAGCTTACAGCGCAGACGCCAGGGTGAAAGGCCGGAAGACCTTGCATATTCATAATGGACGGCGCACATGGTCTCGCAGGTGCTGTGACAACCCTTGCTTCTGCCGGGACCCGGCCTACTGTGGATCGTGGGCGGCATCCGCCGGACGGAGGCGGCCCGCGCGAGGGAGGATCCCATGCTCGGTGAGCAGACCGGCACGGTCCGTGCGGCCGGCGGCGGGTTCGTTCGGCTCGGCGGCGAGGTGCGGTCGCCCCGCGTCCTGAGCGTGGCCGACCTGTGGTCGCTGCGGCGGCACGAGTGCGAGGTGGAGTTCACCTGCCGCAAGAGCGGGCCACGGCGGCACCGGTTCTCCGGGCCGCTGCTGTTGGACGTGGCGCGGCTCGCGGAGCCGGCTTTCGTGCCCGGGGAGCGGAAGGACCGGTTGCGGTTCCTGATCTCGATCCGGGCGCACGACGGGCACCGGGTCGTGTTGTCGTGGGCTGAGATCGACCCGGAGTTCGCGAACATCCCGGTACTGCTCGGGCTGACCCGCGACGGCAGCGCGTTGGACGCGGAGGGGCCGCAGTTGGTCGTGCCGGGGGACGTGTGCGGGGCTCGGCACGTCAGCAGAGTCGCCGACGTGCGGATACGCAGCGATTCAGGCGACTGATCGCTCGATCGCTTGGCGCTTGAGCGCTCAGCGCGTGTAGGCGGGCTCCGGCGCCGGCAGAGGCTCGGGGTTGGCGAGCACCCACCACACCGCCAGCTCGCTGAGCCGCTGGATGTGTTCCTCGGGACTGTTGCGGCGGTAGTTCAGGGCAAGCGTGGTCGCCTCGTTCAGCTGCGCGTCGGGTAGCGGCACGCCGGAGGCGAACAGGGTCGGCAGGGTGCGGGCCATCGACCGGAAGTCGCTGTCCCAGTTGATGCCGCCGTTGTCGAGGACTTCGTGCGCGAGGCGGCCGGTGATGCGGATGGCCTCGCCCTGGGCCGTGGCGGCCGGGCCCTGGCCGGGGACCAGGTAGTCCCAGAGTTCCTGATGCCCGTCGTCCCAGGCGGTGGCGGTCACGGTGATCGGGGAGGTGCCGTCGTGGGTGCGGCGCTGTCCGACCGGGGTGACGCCGAACAGCTCGTACAGGCGGGTCAGGCCCGCGTCGGCCTCGTCGATGTAGTCCGGGTTGAAGCCCGCCCGGTAGAACTCGAAGCGTTTGCCGATCGCCTCTATGCGCTCGCGCATCATGGGAGTGATCGGGGTACCGGCGCCGAGCAGGACTTCAGCGACCTCGGCCATCTCCGGCAGGTGGATGTTGGAGCAGTACTGCAGGCCCGAGGCGAGCGCCGTCGATTGGCCTTTGAGGACAAGGGGATCCGCGCCGCGATCCAGGAGAAGGCGCACCGTGGAAGGCCTGGCACCTTCGGCGGCCGAATGGAGCGCGGGCCGCTGAGGATTCGCGATATCGGCGCCGGCGTCGAGGAGGGCGGTGACGATCACGTCGTGGCCGACGCGCGCGTGCTGCCACAGCGGGGTGTGGCCGGAGCGGTCGACGGCCTCGACGTCGGCGCCCTGCTCGACCAGCCAGGCCACCAGCTCCGGCGGGATGCCGTACATGCCGAGCGCGGTCGGGCCGTACATGCCGTCGTGGGCGTCGAGTTCGGTGGTCTCGAAGACCGCCTTCATCGCGTCCAGGTCGCCGGAGCGGAGCGTGGTGTCGAAGTCCTTCGGCAGCCGCTTCTTCTTCCTCGCCATGCGGGCAAGCATAGGCATGCCTGGGGACGTCAAGATTCTGTTGTGGCGGTTCGCCAATCAGCTCGGCAACCGGTTGAGCAATCAGCTCAGCATAGGGCTCAGCGGTTGGGCCATCCGCCCGAAACTGTCCTGACCGGCGGCTACGCTCTCGCCATGGGCGTGTTTCATGACTACTTCCGCGCGCCGGACCCGGCGACGGCGATCGCGTGGGCGGTGGGGCCGGGTGGGGATTGGCGGGAGCCCGCCGAGGTGGGGCTCGACGACCACGGGGCCGACTGGTTCGAGGCCAAGGGGCTCGACGTACACGTGGTGGTCGGGCAGCTGGTCGCGTTCGCCGAGGGCGTGCCGTTCAAGGTCCGGCGCGGTGCGGGGCCGCGGTTGGTGTGGCCGGACCAGGAGGCGTGGCCCTATGGGGAGGAGCGCCCCGGCGAGCAGTCGCCGTGGGAATCCGGGTTGCTGTTGCAGGTGATGCCGGAGGACTGGGTCACGACCCTGGCCGCGGTGACCGACGATCACGTGCCGATGCTCGCGGCGCAGTGGATGGAGATCCCCGAGGTCACGTTCGTCGACTTCGTCGAGGCGCGGAGTTCCGTCGAGCAGTTCCGGGCGCTGGCCCGGCGGGCTGAGTCGCACGGGCACAGCGTTTTCTCGCGGACGATCATCTGACGCTTACGTAGCGATCGATACAGAACATGGTACGGTTCTTCTGTAGCGACCGCTACAAATACTTGTGAGGGGGCTGCCATGCCTGTCGTCAGCACGCCGTTCGCCGTCGAGCCCGTCCTGGCTCGCACCGTCGGGGGCACCGGCCCCGGGCTGCTGCTGGCGCACGGCGCCGGCGGGAGCATCGCCCTGAACTACGGCCCGGTCCTGGACGGCCTGGGCGCCGGGCACACCGTGGTCGGGATCGACTATCCGGGGACCGGCCGGACGCCGCGCGCCGCCGGGCCGCTGAGTGTGGACTTCCTCGCCGACCAGCTGGTCGCCGCGGCCGATGCCGAAGGGCTGGAGCGCTTCGCGCTGGCCGGGTTCTCGCTCGGCGGACCGGTGGCGATCCGGGCGGCGGCCAGGCACCCCGAGCGCGTCAGTGCCCTGATCCTGACGGCGACCTTCGCCTACCGGGACGCGCGGCTGGACCTCGCGGCGAAGCTGTGGAGCGACCTCTACCAGGCCGGCGACGCCGTCCGGCTCTCGGAGTTCCTGACGCTCGTCGCGTTCGGCGCCGAGACCCTGGACGCGACGCCGGAAAGCCATCTGCGGCTGGCGATCGACGGCCTGGCCGAGCTCATCCCGGCCGGCACGCCGGAGCACGTGGACCTGGTGCGGCGGGTCGACGTGCGCGGTGACCTGGCCTCGATCACCGCGCCGACGCTCGTCATCTCCACCACCGCGGACCCGCTGGTCTCCCCGCACCTGCACGAGGAGCTGGCGATGAAGATCCCCGGCGCGCGGCTGGCCCGGATCGCGACCGGGCATCTGCCGTTCGCCGAGCGGCCCGCGGAGTGGCTGGCGCTGATGACCGGGTTCCTCGCCGAGCACGCGGCCTGAGAAGGGCTCCGGGATGCTCTGTCTGTCAGTGCTCGCGGGTCAGTGGTGGAACGCCGAGTTCGCGGCTCAGTGGTGGAACACCGAGCGCTCCACGTCCGGCAGCGGCTGGGTCAGCTTGTCGAGGTAGGCGACCGCCTCCTCGATGTCCGCGAGCAGGTTCGTGGCCAGATCCATGCTCATCCCGTTCCGGATCACCACGCGCTGCACCACCGTGTCGGCCAGGTTGTCCGGCATCGGGTACGCCGGCACCAGCCAGCCCTTCATCCGCAGCCGGTCGGAGACGTCGTACAGCGTCCAGTTGGTCCCGTGGCCGGGCTTCTGGCGCCAGGCGAAGACGGGGATGTCGGAGGCGTCGTTCCAGAGCTCGAAGGCGTCCATCGCACCGATCCGGTCGGCGAGGTACTTCGCGACGTCCTGGGACGCCTTCTGCACCTCGTGGTACCCGAGCCGGCCCAGCCGCAGGAACTGGAAGTACTGCACCAGCACCTGCGCGGCCGGGCGCGAGAAGTTCAGGCCGAACGTCGGCATCTCGCCGCCGAGGTAGCTCACCTTGAACACCAGGCTCTCCGGCAGCAGGTCCCGGTCCCGCCACAGGACCCAGCCCAGGCCCGGATTGACGAGCCCGTACTTGTGGCCGGAGGTGTTGATCGAGGCCACGCGCGGGACCCGGAAGTCCCACTCCAGGTGCGGCTGCAGGAACGGGGCGACCATGGCCCCGGAGGCGCCGTCGACGTGGATCGGGATGTCCAGGCCGGTCTCGCGCTGGATCTCGTCCAGAGCCCGGCTGACCGTCAGCACGGGTTCGTACATGCCCGTGTAGGTGACGCCGAGGATGCTGACCACGCCGATGGTGTTCTCGTCGACGTAGGACTTCAGGTCCGTGCCGTCGAGCGTCTTGTGCTCCTCGGTGATCGGGACGTAGCGCGGCTCGACGTCCCAGTAGTTGCAGAACTTCTCCCAGACCACCTGCACCGCCGAGCTCATCACCAGGTTCGGCCGGTCGGCGGGCTTGCCGGCCGCGCGCCGGGCCTCCTGCCAGCGCCGCTTGAACGCCAGGCCGCCGAGCATGCAGGCCTCGGAGGAGCCGATGGTCGAGGTGCCGATGGCGCGCGCCGGGTCCGGGGCGTGCCACAGGTCGGCCAGGATCCGCCAGCACCGCTCCTCGATCGCGGCGGTGCTCGGGTACTCGTCCTTGTCGATCATGTTCTTGTCGAAGGCTTCGAGGTACAGCCGGCGCGCCTGGTCGTCCATCCAGGTGCCGACGAACGTCGCCAGGTTCAGCCGGGCGTTGCCGTCGAGCATGGCTTCGTCGTGCACCACCTGGTAGGCGGTCTCGGGCAGCATCGGCAGGTCGGCCAGCCGGGTCCGGGGCCGGCTGCGCAACTCCCCCGGCCGGGCGAACAGCGGGTTGACGTCAACGTCCCCGCTCAGATCGCGTTCGCTATGGCTGTGCGACATCCGTGCGCCTCCTTGTGAACAGACTCCCGAACAACGCTCTCCCGCACTGCCGGATATGGCAAACCATGAGGCGCCGGCGAGCGGGAAAGGCAGGACCCCGGGCCACAGGTGGCCCGGGGTCCTTGGGGAGCGTGGAGAACGTCAGCGGTTGACGCAGACGTTGCCGGCGCTGCCGACCAGCGCCGCCAGGATGCCGACGCTGTCGCCGCACACGTTGATCGGGATGTTGACCGGAACCTGGATCACGTTGCCGGACAGCAGACCGGGCGAACCGAACGCGCTGCCGATCGCGCCCGCGCCGGAGGCGGAGGCGGTGCCGGCAGTGCCCAGGACCGCGAACGCGGCGCAGGCCACGGCCACGAGGGTTTTGCGGATGCTCATTGAAGCTCCCTGACGTTGGAGGTGCGAACCACCGCAAGCTCTACACTTTCCAGCCATCGGTCGTAAACCGGACTACATCTTCCGGGCGACAGCGCCCCTCGCCTGCAAGACCGGGCCCTGACTCACTGTCTCCGCAGGTCAGAGCTTTGTGAAAGGAACCTTGAAAAGTCACCCATACGGAGGGATCTCAATGCCAGGCCGCCACCGGCTCTGGGACGGCTGATCCGGCGCTGGTGGGAGGCGGTTCGGTGCTGGCGGCGGCCGGTTCCAGCGGCTGCGGCTGCGGCTCGGCCGGTCGCATCACGAACACCAACACCGACAGGGCCGCGAAGATCACGGCGGCGACCGGCCACGGCGTGCGCCACGGTCAGCTGCTTGATCCCGTAGACCATCAGCAGCACCGCGATCAGCGACAGCGCGACGCTCGCCGGGCCCAGCCGGCCGGCCTGCGAGCCGCGGAACTCCGGCAGCACGAACCGGCCGGCCCCCACCAGCAGCACCATCGCGGGCACCGCCGCCAGGAACACCGAACCCCACCAGGAGTGCTGGAGGAGGAACCCGGCCAACACCGGGCCGATCGCGCCGCCGGTGAACTGGCAGGTGGCCCAGATCGCTATGGCACGGCCGCGGGAGCGGTCTCCGTGGCTCCTTCGCTCGGCTTCTCTCGGCCTGTCTCGGCGAGAACCGCCTCGCGAAAAAATTTCGGCGGAGGATGTCAAGGACGCGGCGGCGGCTCCGACAACCGGGTAGAAGGGCGCCGCCGGGCGTCCCGGACACGAGGAGTATTGAGATGAAGTTCCTGATCAGCCTGCACATCAACCCCGCCGTGCTGGACGCGCTGACCGACGAGGAGAAGGCCGGGATCGGCGAGGGCCACGGCCGGTTCATGCAGTCCCTGAAGGACTCCGGGGAGCTGATCCTGACCCAGGCGCTGGTCGATCCGTCGCAGGCGGCCGTGGTGCGGGTCCGCAACAGCCAGCCGGTGGTCACCGACGGCCCGTTCCTGGAGGCCAAGGAGTACCTGGGCGGCTTCTACCTGATCGACGTCGAGGACAAGGCGCGGGCCGTCGAGCTGGCCACGCAGATCCCGGACGCCTCGATCGACGGACTCGGGGTGGAAGTGCGCCAGGTCATGTTCTCCGATGGACAATTGGAGGCATGACAGCACCGGCGATCGAGGACCTGCTCCGCGAACTGGCCCCGCAGGTCCTCGGCGCCCTGGTCCGCCGCTACGGCCGGTTCGAGGGCTGCGAGGACGCGGTGCAGGAGGCCGTCCTGGCCGCCGCGGTCCAGTGGCCGGCCGACGGCCTGCCGGACAACCCGCGCGGCTGGCTGACCACCGTCGCCTCCCGCCGGCTCATCGACCAGGTCCGCAGCGACTCCGCACGCCGCGAAAGGGAAGAGCAGGTCTGGGCTTCCGAGGTGGTCCCGGACGAGATTCCGGACACCGACGACACCCTGGTCCTGCTCTTCCTGTGCTGCCACCCGACGCTGACCGCGGCCTCCCAGACCGCGCTGACGCTACGCGCCGTCGGCGGCCTGACGACCGCCGAGATCGCCCGCGCGTTCCTGGTCCCGGAGGCCACGCTGGCGGCCCGCATCAGCCGCGCCAAGCAGCGCGTCAAGGCGGCCGGGAGCAGATTCGAGCTCCCGGAGGGGCCGGAGCGCGAAGAGCGGCTGCAGGTCGTCCTGCACGTCCTCTACCTGATCTTCAACGAGGGCTACACCGCGTCGTCCGGCGCGGACCTGGACCGCGTCGACCTCGCGACCGAGGCGATCCGCCTGACCAGGATGGTCCACGCGCAGCTGCCCGACGACGCCGAGGTGACCGGCCTGCTGGCGCTGATGCTGCTGACCCACTCCCGGCGCGAGGCGCGCACGACAGCGAGCGGCGACCTGGTCCCGCTGAACGAGCAGGATCGGACCAAGTGGGACGCCGAGCTGATCGCCGAAGGGCTGGAGCTGGCGAAGAACTCGCTGAGCGGCATCGAGTTGGGGCCGTACCAGTTGCAGGCGGCCATAGCCGCCACCCACGCGGTGGCCACCGACCCCGCGGACACCGACTGGCGGCAGATCCACACGCTGTACCTGGTTCTGGAACGGATCGCACCGAACCCGATGGTCACGCTGAACCGCGCGGTCGCACTCGCCGAGATCGAGGGACCGGAGGCCGGGCTGGCGGTCCTGGCGACACTGGACACCGACGAGCGGATGGCCAAGCACCACCGGCTGCTGTCGGTGCGGGCACACCTGCTGGAGATGGCCGGGGACACGGACGGCGCGTACGAGAACTATCGGCGTGCGGCGAAGGCTACGGCGAGTATTGCTGAGCAGCGGTATTTGGATGCGCGGGCTAGGAAGCTGCGGGCGTAGGTTCCGAACCCAATCCGCCATGAGCCGAAAAACAAACCGGCCGCCCCGCCCCGAAGGACGAAGCGGCCGGTCCGCTCACGACAGCGCGGACTCCGTCACCGATTCAGGTGCTCAGAAGCCGAAGCCGAACGAGCGCAGGAACCAGGCGTTCGGCGAGCCGACGCCCGTCGCCTCGTCGTAGCCGCGCGCGGCCGGCAGGCCCTCGTCCAGGCCGTACTGGATCAGGCGGTACTGGCCGGCGGCGGGGCTGCTGGCCGGGTACTGGAACACCACCGAGTGCGTCGGCGAGGTCGCGATCTGCTTCGGGGTCTGGACCACGTCGTTGGCCAGCCACGAGCGGGCGTAGATCGCCGGGTTGGCGAAGCCGACCGGCACGCCCCACTGCGCCTGCTGCGCGTCGGCCAGGAAGCCCGCCCAGGAGGGCGCGGAGACCGAGGTGCCGCCGAAGCCGGCCTCACCGTAGACGCCGTTGGTGGTCTGGCCCACCAGGGTGCTGCTGAAGTACAGGTCGCCGTTCAGCGAGATGTCCGGGATGGTGCGCATCGGCTGGGTGGCCTTGGCGCCGCTCATCAGGGTGGTGGACAGCTTGTTCGGGACCGTCCAGCTCTGGTACCAGGGCTGCGACTCGGTCTCGCTGACGCCGCCGCCACCGCCGAAGGTCTGCGCGCCCGGGGCCCACGAGGCCGCGCCCGGAGCGGTGCGCCCGCTGCGGGTGTCGCCCATCGGGGCCTCGAAGCCGTAGCCGCCCTGCTTGTTCAGCGCCAGGGCGGTGCCGCCGACCGAGGTGACCCACGAGGAGCCGGTCGGCCACTCGATCTGCGCGCGCGACGAGGTCGGGTCGCAGTTCAGGCCCTGGGAGATGGAGTAGGCGTCGTTGTTCATGCAGTCGCCGGAGGAGAAGTCGAAGGCGATGCCCTCGGCCGCGCCCTGCATGAAGATCTGGTCGAACGCCTTCGTCACCGCCGGGTCGATGTCGCCGCCGGTGGTGTACTGCAGCTCGCCCCAGCTGTTCGACACGATGTCGGCCAGGTGGTTGTCGACGATCTTCGCCTCGGACGCGATCAGGTCGCTGTCGAAGCAGGAGTTCGCGGCGACGGTGATGACCTTGGCGTCCGGCGCGAGGCCGTGGGCCATGTCGACGTCCAGCGACTCCTCTCCGTAGTCGCCGAAGCCGCACAGGGCCTGGTTCGTGTACTGCGACGGGTCGTTCACCTCGGAGTACTGCCCGGGCGCGAACGGCTTGTCGCCGTGGTTGATCGAGTACTGGTTGGCGTCGGCCTCCATCGTCGGCGAGCCGTACCAGTTCACGATCGCGATCGTGGCGCCCTTGCCGGTCAGGCCGGTGCTGGAGACGCCGTAGGCCTGGCGGAGCTCGGAGGGGACCACCGAGCACTGCGCCAGCGTGGCCGGCGTGGTGTACCCGGCCGGGACGGCCGGAGCCGAGGACGGCGCCTTCTTCTGGCCGTAGTAGTCCGAGCAGGACGGGTCGTTGTTGGAGATCCCGCCCTTCTTCGTGGTGGTCTGCGGGTCCTTCGTGTGGTTGGTGACCGCGTGCGCGGTGGTCTGCGACAGACCGGCCACGCCCAGGATCACGCCGGCCAGCTCCGACGGGACCTTCACGTCGCTCTGCGGCGCGCGCAGCGTGCCCTGCGAGGTGGCGAAGTTGTGCAGCTGCGTGCCGAACGCCTTCTGCGCGGCGGCGACGGTGCCGGTGACGTCGATCCAGTGGGTGTTCGTCCCGGTGACGTTCAGGCCCGACTTCTTCAGCCACGCGGTGACCGCGTCGATCTGCTTCTGCGAGGCGCCGAAGCGGCTCTGCACCTGAGCGGCGCTCAGGAAGTGCTTGTAGCTGGAGCTGGACGGGTCGCTCACGGCGCGGGCGTAGGCCTCAAGCCCGGCCGCGTCCTGACCCGAGAGGTACACCCGCACGCTCAGCGGCGCGGCGGTACCGGTCTGTCCGAGGTCGGCCGAGGCGGTCGCGTAGGCCGGGGTGCTGCCTGCGAGCGTCGCCGAGCCGGAGTCGGCGTTCGACGGCGCGGCCAGCGCCACGCCGGCGGTCACGAACGCCGCGACGGCCGTCATGGTCGTGGCCGTGGCTATTCGTCGGCGGTGCCGTGGTACGGCATTGGTCATAGTGGGTGTTCCCTTCCCGAAAAGAGGGATGAATGTTCCCAAAACCCGAAAAACGCATCGTGGGCAGTGGGATACGAGCCCGCGTCGCTCATTTCTATAGACGGGCCGCCGAGAAACACAAGGGTAAGAAGCACATGAGTTTGATCGGCCGGCGGCGAGTTGATCAGGATTTTACGATTCCGTCACCCTGGGTTGCCGGGGCTGTACTCCGGGAACCGGGCCAAAGGGTGGTGAAACGATGAGATCCTTTACAAGGGCGTGTAAACGACGCGCTCAGGCGCGATGCGGCCGCACAAAGGGATTTTTCGGTGGCACGTAGGGCTTGACGGCTTCGCAGGGTGGTGCGCGGCCTTGGACACCGACTGGCGAAGCCATGAAAATCGCCCATAAAAACACAAATCAACCGCGCCCGGCAGCCCGCCGCCCCCAAGCGGTATCGCACCCGATCCCGACACAGGCAGGAGCGCCCATTTTCCGGTTGTCCCCCGAACCCGGATGAGCGATGATCCGCCAATGTCTGGAAGTGTTCCGCAGCCTCGGGCGCTGCGGCCGTATCCGAAGATGGCGTCGAAAGGCAAAGGCGACACCCCCGCCGCGCGCGAGTGGGTCGCGACCGAGAAGGTGCACGGTGCGCACTTCGCGCTCCTCTGCGACGCCTCGGGGGTGCGGCCCGCGAAGCGGCGGGAGTTGCTCGGCGAGGACGAGCTCGACGCGTTCTTCGGGGTGAGCCGGATCTGGCCGACGGTGGCGGTGGCGGCCGCGCGATGCGCGGCGTTGCTGCGCGCCGGTGCCGGTCTGGCCGAGGACACGGTCGTGACGCTGTACGGGGAACTGGCCGGCGGCCGTTATCCGCATCCTGATGTCGCCGAGGTCGACGGCGCGCAGCCGGTGCAGACCGGGGTCTGGTACGCGCCGGGCCTGTTCTGGCTGCTGTTCGACGCGCAGGTGACGATCGGCGATCCCGGAGAACCCGGCGAGCGCCGCTGGTGGGTCGCGGAGCGGGAGGTCCGCGCTGCCGCCTCGGAGGCGGGGCTGCTGAGCGTACCGGTGTTGGCACGTGGTGCGCTGAAGCAGTTGCAGGACTTGCCGGTGGCGTTTCCGAGCCGGGTGCCGGCGTTGTTCGGCTTGCCGGAGGTAGAGGACAACCTCGCCGAAGGCTACGTACTGAAGCCGGCCGTCGAGTGGGAGGAAGGCGCCGAACGCCCGATGCTGAAGGTGAAGCAGAAGGCATTCGCGGAAGACGACCGTTTCGCTGGCGCTCGGCCCTATATCGCGCCGCCGGAAGGCGCGGCGGGGGTCCCGGCGTGGCTCGTCGTCCAGGCTTCGGCATTGCTCACACCGACGCGCGCCGCAGCCGCGGTGAGCAAGTTGGGGCCCGGTAGCGCGCCGGAGATCGTAGCGGCAGAGATCGCGGAGGACGCTGCGGAGGAAATCTCGGAAGAGCTCGGCGGGCTGGATTCAGCACAGATGGAAGGGCTTGCCGACGCGTTGATGGCAGGCGCCCGAACGTTGGCGGCCTTCGACGCGGCCGATCGGGAGCGTGCCACGAGGCGCTGACGGGCCGCCCCGAGATGTCAGGGTAGCCCGGTTCTCCCTACTCCCCCGCCTCTCCCTCTGCTACCTCTACCTCTGCCTCTGCCTTCGCCGCTGCCTCGTCCTCTATAGCCGCTACAGCCGCGCGACTCAGTGCCCAGATATCCGCAACCGGCCCCACGTGGCCGAGTTTGTCGGGATTCACCACAGCGCGGATGGCCTGAATCCGTCCATCGAGCACGTCGAGCGTCATCACACTGAGCACCTTCCCATCCGGCGCGTGGAAGATGGCGCCGGGCTGACCGTTGAGAGCATGCGGCTCCAGCCGCACGCCGATCCGCTCGAACCGCTCCGCCACCAGCGCCATCAGCCCCGCCACCGCCTCGATGCCGTACGCCTCCTGCGCGACCAGCGGGGCCTTGCCGCCGCTGTCGCCGACCAGCGATACATCGGCCGCCAACAGCTCGCGCAGCCCGGCGACATCCCCTACGCAGAAGGCGTCGAAGAAGCGCTCAGCCAGTTCCTCGCGTTCGCGGCGGTCGGCCTCGAACCGAGGCCGGCCGTCATTCATGTGCCGCCGCGCACGAACCGCGAGCTGTCGGCAGGCCGTCTCCGAGCGCCCGACCGCCGACGCCACCTCGGGGAAGCCGAAGCCGAACACCTCGCGGAGCACGAAAACCGCGCGCTCCAAAGGAGACAGGCGCTCCAGGAGAAGCAGTGCGGCCGTCGACAGCGAGTCGGCCAACTCCGCCGCGCGTTCGGGGTCCTCATACGGGTCCGACAGCAGCGGCTCGGGCATCCACGGCCCGACGTACTCCTCGCGCCGCACCCGGGCCGAGCGCAGGACGTCGATCGAGATCCGCGTGACCACCGCCGACAGGAAAGCCTTCGCGGACACCGGCTCCGTCGTGGTGCCCTGCCACCGCAGCCAGGTGTCCTGCACGGCGTCCTCGGCCTCGACCACGCTCCCCAGGATGCGGTACGCGATGGAGAACAGCAGCGGGCGCAGGTCCTCGAACTCCTCGTCGCGCGTCATGACCGCCCCTTCCTCGATCGCCGTGATCCCACGACCGCCGTGATCATCGTGCCGGCTCGTCATCGACCAAGACGAGACAGCCCGGCCGCTTGTGACATCAGCCGATCTCAACCAGCCTCAGCCGACCTCGATGACGACCTTCCCGAAGCTGCCCTCGTCGCGGTACGACCGGTACGCGGCGATCGCCTCGTCGAAGCCGAACACCCGGTCCACGATCGGGCGGATCCGGTGCGCCGCGACCGCCCGGCACAGCGCTTCGAGGTCCGAGCGGTTGCCGACGAACTCCCGCCAGATGGTGGCCAGCGATCCGCTGAGGTCGTCCTCGGTGATGGTGATCGCCTCCGGCTTCTCGGACACCACCCAGAGCAGGCAGATCTTCGCGTAGGCGGAGGCCGCGCGCAGCGACTGGCCGAAAGTGGCCGGGCCCTGCGTCTCCACGACCAGGTCGACGCCCGCGCCTCCGGTCAGCGCGCGGACCTCCTTGGACCACTCCGGCGTCGCGGCGTAGTCGACCACCTCGTCCACCCCGATCTCGCGCAGCCGCTCCGCCTTCGCCGCGCTGGAGGTGGTGGCGATGACGCGGCAGCCCATCACCTTGGCGAGTTGCGCGGTGAACACCGAGACGTCGCCTGTTCCCAGGACCAGCACCGTCTGTCCGGCGGTCAGCGTTCCGGGCCGGGTGAGCGCGTTCCACGCCGTCACGCCCGCGCAGGGCAGCGCGGCGGCTTCGGCATAGCTCAGGTGGTCGGGGATGCAAACCGCCGCGGCCTCGTCGATCAGCACGTACTCGGCCAGCCAGCCGTCGGAGGTACAGCCGAGCTGGTCGATGACTTCCGCGCGCAGCGGACCGCTGATCCAGCGCGGCCAGTACGAGGCAGTCACGCGGTCGCCGACGGAGAAGCGGCGGACGGCGTCCCCGATACCCACGACCTCACCGGCGCCGTCGCTGAGCGGGATCACGTCGGGGCGCGCCGGCAGCGGATATCGGCCGGTCGTGATGAGCAGGTCGCGGCGGTTGATCGAGGCGGCCTTGGCCTTGATCAGGAGTTGGGTCGGGCCTGGGGTCGGCATGTCTTCGGTGCCGGCGACGATGTCGTCGAGCGAGCCGGGGCCGGGCAAACGGTGGGTACGCATGGCTTCAGCGTGCGGCGGCGCGTGCGGTGATCCAATTCCCTCCGAGGAATGGACCGGCGGCGGTGCGATGCCGAAGACTTCCTTTGTGAGCACCGCGATCTCCCAGATCTCATCGGCGCTGTCCTCGCCGGCGTTCGGCGCCGAGCTGCGGCGTTGGCGAACGCTGCGCCGCGTGAGCCAG
The DNA here is from genome assembly GCF_041262085.1 of Catenulispora sp. GAS73. Taxonomy (NCBI): domain Bacteria; kingdom Bacillati; phylum Actinomycetota; class Actinomycetes; order Catenulisporales; family Catenulisporaceae; genus Catenulispora; species Catenulispora sp. GAS73. The sequence goes on along the minus strand of NZ_JBGCCM010000013.1, from coordinate 135,129 downwards.
CTGGAGCTGGCCAACCGCGCCGGCACCACGCAGCGCCACCTGAGCTTCATGGAGCAGGGGCGTTCGCATCCGGGGCGGCCGATAGTGCTGCGGCTGGCCGAGTCGCTGCGGCTCACGCTGCGGGAACGCAACGCCCTGCTGTTCTCGGCCGGTTATGCCCCGGCGTACGAGGAGACCAGCTACGACGCGCCGGCGATGGCTCCAGTGCGCGAGGCGTTGGAGCGGGTCATCGAGGGGCACCTGCCGTATCCGGCGCTGGTGCTGCGGCGGCCGGGGCGCGTGATCGCGGCCAACCGGGCGTTCTCGGTGTTCTTGGAAGGCTGCTCTCCGGAGCTGCTCGCCCCGCCGATCAACCTCCTGCGCATCATGCTGCACCCCGACGGCGTCGCGCCGCGGATCCACAACCTCGCGCAGTGGGGACGTCACGTGATCGACAACCTGCGGCTGCTGGCTATGCAGAGTCCTGGACAGGGCTTGGACGCGCTCGTGGAGGAGCTGGCCGGGTATGTGCCGGACGCCCCGGTGGACCAGACGTACCTCGGCTTCGCCGTACCCATGCGACTGACCGTGCGCGAGGGCGAGCTGCGGCTGATGACGGCGCTGACCGCGTTCGCCACGGCCGTCGACGTCACAGTCGCGGAGTCAGTGCTCGAATCGTTCCTGCCCGCGGACGCCGAGAGCGCCGAGATCCTGGCGGAGCGGGACCGGCTCGCCGCCGAACGGGGCGAGCCACGGCTGCTCGCAGGCCTCTGAGCGAGCCGAGGCGCACACCAGTACGGACGCTCACCGTTCGGGTCACCACGCGTGCCGTCGGAGCCGGGCACGACCACGATGACAGAAGCGACCGCCGCCCCGACCTGGCACGTGAGAATGCGAGCGACCGATGCAAGGCTTCTCCCGGGAACCCGGCACCACCGGGCCGATCACGATCACCCTGCCCAAGGCGGGTGAGCGGCGGGTCTGGGGCTGGGCGATCATCATCGCGGTCGGCGGCTTCCTGTTCGGCTTCGACACCGGCGTGGTGTCCGGCGCGCTGCTGTACATCGCCAAGGACTTCCACCTGTCGAACTCCGAGAAGAGCAGCGTGGTCAGCGTCCTGCTGATCGGCGCGATGATCGGCGCGCTGGTGGCCGGGCGGATCTCGGACTCGCTGGGCCGCAAGAAGGCGGTGACGATCTTCGGTCTGGTGTTCGGCCTGGGCACGCTGATCGCCGTCGTGTCGCAGAACTACGGGACGCTGCTGGCCGCGCGGTTCATCCTCGGCCTGGCCGTCGGCGGCGCCTCGGCGCAGGTCCCGGTCTATCTCGGCGAGATCTCCCCGGCGAACATCCGCGGCCGCATCCTGTCGCTGAACCAGCTGCTGATCACCGTCGGCATCCTCTGCTCGTACCTGATCGACCTGGCGTTCTCCAGCAGCGGGAACTGGCGCGCGATGTTCGCCTTCGGCGCGATCCCGGCGCTGGTCCTGAGCCTGGGCGTGTGGTTCGTGGTGCCGGAGTCGCCGACCTGGCTGTTCGGCCGGGGCCGGATCGAGCAGCTGCGGCAGGGCCTGCTGAAGGTGACCGTGGGCGAGCAGGCGGACGAGATCATCGAGGTCTACCGGCAGCGCACCGAGCAGGCCGCGCGGCTGGAGGCGGCGCGCGGCGCGCACGAGAAGGGTTGGCGGATCCTGCTCACCCCGGCGGTGCGGCCGGCGATGGTCGTCGGGCTGACGATGGCCGCGCTGCAGCAGTTCGGCGGCATCAACACGATCATCTACTACGCCCCGACGATCATCGAGCAGACCGGCCGCAGCGCCAGCAACTCGATCATCTACTCGGTCTACATCGGCATCATCAACTTCGTGATGACGATCGTCGCCATCAACACCATCGACCGCCTGGGCCGGCGCCAGCTGCTGCTGCTCTCCCTGGCCGGGATGGCCGGCTTCGTGGCGCTGCTGGGCTTCAGCTTCATCTGGAGCTGGAACTCCAACCTGACGCTGCTGTTCATGGTCGCCTACATCGCGGCCTTCGCCGGCGGCCTGGGCCCGGTGTTCTGGGTCCTGGTCGGCGAGATCTTCCCGACCCGGGCCAAGGCCGACGGCTCCAGCGCGGCGACCACGGTGAACTGGCTGTCGAACTTCATCGTCAGCCAGTCCTTCCTGACCGTGGCCAACGGGATCGGCCAGGGCCAGACGTTCCTGATCTTCGCCGGGGTGTGCGTCGTCGGGCTGATGTTCGTCGGCCGCTACGTGCCGGAGACGAAGAACCGCGACACGAACGAGGTCCAGAACGCGCTGTTCAGGCGGTTCGGCAAGCAGCCGGTGCCGGAGGCGCGGACCTCCGCGGCCTCGTACGACGCCGGGCGCACGGACGCCGGCTCGGCGGTCGATCCCGCTGATCGCCGTCAGGATCGGCGGTGAACCGCAGCCTCCTGCGCCGGCGGCAGAATGGTTGGTCTGCCGCCGACCAGTAGCCGGCCCGCTACTTCTTCTTGGTCGCGTTCTTGGTCGCGCCCTTCGCCGCAGGCGTCCCGTCCTCGATCTGCGGTTCTTCGAGCAGTTCCCCGGCCGGATCGTGCCAGCCGTCCGCGCCGGGCAGCTTCGCCGCCGCCTCCGGTCCCCAGCTGCCGGACTTGTAGACGGTCGGCTTCGGCGCGTCCAGGATGTCGCCGACGATGCGCCAGCTCTCCTCGATGGCGGGGAAGAACGCGAAGCCGCTGGAGTCGCCGACGATCGCCGCGAAGAGGATGTTCTCGTAGGGCTTGGCCTGGCCGCCCAGCACCTTCTCGAAGTCGATGCCCATCGGGAACGCCACCGGCAGCTGGCCGCGCTCGCCCCGGCGGGCCATCAGCTCGAAGGCGATCCCGGCGCCGGGCTCCAGGCGGATCCGGATCAGGTTCGGCGGGACGTCGGCGGCCAGTCCCCGGAACAGCTCGGACGGCGGCCGCCGCAGCTGCACGCAGACCTCGGTCGCGGTCACCGCCAGCGCCTTGCCGCTGCGGATGTAGAACGGGACGCCGGCCCAGCGCCAGTTGTCGATCCACAGCCGCAGCGCGATGTAGGTCTCGGTGTGCGAGCCCTTCTTCACGCCCTTCACGTCGAGGTACCCCTCGTACTGCCCGCGCACGACGTCCGCCGGGTCGATGGTGCGCACCGAGTGCAGCAAGCGCCACTTCTCCAGGGACTGCGCCTGCGCGTCGCCGACCGTCGGCGCGTCCATCGCCAGCAGCGTCATGACCTGGAACAGGTGGTTCTGGACCACGTCGCGCAGGCAGCCGACGGCGTCGTAGAACGAGCCGCGGTCGGCGACGTCGAAGTCCTCCGCGAGGGTGATCTGCACGTTGTCGATGTACGACCGGTCCCACACCGGGGCCAGCAGGGTGTTGGCGAAGCGGAAGGTGCCCAGGCCCTCGACCGACTCGTCCCCCAGGAAGTGGTCGACGCGCAGCAGGTGGTCGCGGTCGAAGTACTGCTCCAGCACGGCCTCCAGCTCGCGGGCCGAGGCGAGGTCGTGGCCGAACGGCTTCTCCACGATCAGCCGCGCGTTCTTGTTCAGCCCGGCCCCGGCCAGCCCGGCGGCGACCTTGTCGAACAGCGAGGGCGGGATGGCCAGGTAGTGCGCGGCGAAACCCTTTCCGGCGATCGCCTTTCCGACCTTCGCGTAGATAGCCGGGTCGGTGAAGTCGCCGGTGACGATGCTCAGGCCGGCGGCGAGCTTCTTGAACACCTTCTCGTCGATGGTGTAGCCCGCGTCGAGCACCGACTGGCGCGCGTGCGCGCGCAGCGCCTCGTCGTCGAAGTCCGAGTAAGCCACGCCGACCACCGGTACCTTGAGCATGCCGCGCTCGGTGAGCCGGTACAGCGCCGGCAGCAGCATCTTCTTGGCCAGGTCGCCGGTGATGCCGTAGAGGACCAGGACGTCGGCGCCCTCCAGATCGTGGTTGTGGGTCGAGGTCACGCTGGCGGACAACGGCATGAGCGGGCTCCCTTGCTGGTGGTGTCGGCGGAACCGGAGGCGGACGGCGGTCAGCCGGCCGCGATCCCCCACGAGCCGCGGTACTCGGCCCCCGGTTCCAGGCGGATGAGGTCCACGCCGCTGGCGAAGGCGTTCGGCGGGCCGGTCATCGGCTCGCAGCCCAGGCCGCGGCGGCGGCTGTCGACAGGGACGTTGTCCGCTGTGTAAATCTCCAGCCACGGCTGCGCCTTGTCCAGCCAGAAAGAAACACCGCGGCGGCTGCCGGTGAGGCGGACCCGGGCCAGGCCGTCGGGGTCGCGTTCCAGGCCGGTGAAGGCGATGTCGATCTTCTGCTCGCCCAACACCCGGCCCGCGCGCAGGTCGTAATCACTGCCTGCGACATCCTTCGGCCCGCCGGTCGGGATCATCCGATCGTCCACCGGCTGGTAGAGGCCGCCCGGGAGCTGGACGGTGCAGGTGTCGAGCGGCTCGCCGACGGTGAGGTAGGGATGCATGCCGTGGGCGTAGGGCAGCGCCCGGGTGCCGGGGTTGGTCGCGACGAGCGTGACCGTGAGGCCGGTGGCGGCGTCCAGGCGGTACTCGGCCTCGACGTCGAGGCGGAACGGGTAGCCGGTCGAGCCGTGCAGCGCGCAGGCCAGGCGCACGGCGTCCGGACGTTGCTCCACCGGGGACCACGCGGCCCAGCGCGTCAGTCCGTGGATGGCGTTGTCCAGTTCCGGCTCGGACAGGTCCAGCTGGTAGTCGCGGCCGTCGAAGGTGTAGCGGCCCCGGTCCACGCGGTTCGGCCAGGGGATCAGGAGCTGCCCGAACGCCGCCGGCGCGGGTTCGTCGGCGGCGTAGGTGAGGACGAGGGGATCGTCGTCGTGGGTCAGTTCTCTGAGCCCCGCGCCTTCTCCCGTGATCACCGCGCGGTAGGGGCCGGCGGTGATCTCGTACTGCTCACCGGTCACGAAGTCGGGCATGGGTCCTTAGTAACCGGGCCGCGGCGGCGGCGCGCCCCCAGGCGGTGAGGGCTGCCGCCATCCGGTGAACGCCGGCCCTTCAGCTCCAGCAGCCAGTGGCGGCCGCCGCGACGACGAAGTCCTCGAAGCGGCGCGGGGCCCGGCCGAGCGCGCGTTCGACACCGTCGGCCACGCCCGCGACGGCACCGCCGCGGCCCATCATCACCAAGCGGGTCATGCGCTCGGCCGCGTTCCGCGGGACACCGGCGGACAGCTGCTGCTCCAGGTACTCCTCAGGGGTGATGTCGAGGTACTGGAGCGGCTTCCCGGAAGCCTTGGCGATCAGCTCGACGGCTTCGCCGAAGCCGATCGCCCGCGGACCGGTGAGGTCGTAGGCCTGACCGGCGTGGCCATCCTCGGTGAGCGCGGCCGTGGCCACGTCGGCGATGTCCTCGGCGTCGAGGAAGGGCAGCCGCCCCTCGCCGCCGGGCAGCGCGAGCGTTCCGCTGCGGACCGCCGGAAGCCAGAAGTCCTCGCTGAAGTTCTGTGCGAACCAGCCCGGCCGCAGGACGGTCCATTCCAGGCCGGACTCGATGACGGCCTGCTCGGTGCTGTGGAGCCCGTGCTGTTCGTTGCCGCTGCCTTGCGCGGTCAGAACGACCAGGCGCTGGACGCCCGCCGCCACCGCGGCCTCGACCAGGGCCGCCATCCGCGGCGTGGCCTGGCGGCCGGCGTCGGGGCTGGGTTCGAAGAGGTAGGCGGCTGAGACGTCGGCCACGGCCGCGGCGTGAGTGGCGGGGTCGTCGAGGTCGAGCCGGACGTCGCCGCCGGTCCGGCCGGCGAGGCGGACCGAGTGGCCGGCGGCGGTGAGGCGGGACGCGATGCGGCGGCCGGTCTTGCCGGAGCCGCCGAGGATCAGGAAGTTCTTCACCTCTTCAGGTAATCGCGATCGGCGTGGACTCTCCATGGGAGAACGTCGCTAAAACCTTTGTGAACGTCTAGCCTGGACCGGTGGACACGCTCAGCGATCTGCTCCGGCGCGCCGGAGCGGCGGACGCACAGGTGCGGCAGCTGATCCAGCTGCCGCCGTGGTCGATCACCTACGCCCAGGCCCCGGCGCTCACGGTGTTCGCCACCCTCGGCGGACACGCGGCCCTGCGGCTGGACGACGTGCCGTCGGTGCCTCCGGTGCAGCTCGCCGCGGGGGACATCGCGCTGGTCGCGCACAGCACTCGGCACACCATCTCCGACGACCTGGCCACGCCGCCGCAGGTGGTGATCAGCGGCGGCCGCAAGCAGCTGCTCGGCGACCCCACGCGGCATCCGGAGCTGGAGACGAACCTGGCGCCGCGTACCTGGGGCGACGGCCTGCCCGGGGCGACGAGGGTCCTGCGCGGGATCTTCCAGCTGCGCGGCGACGCCGGCCGCCGGCTGCTGGCGATGCTCCCGCCGCTGGGCGTCGTCCCGGCCGGACCGCGCACCGGCGCGGCCCTGGCCCTGCTGGCCGACGAGGCCGCGCGCGACGAACCGGGCCAGGAAGCCGTCCTGCACCGCTCGCTCGACCTGGTGCTGGTCTTGGCGCTGCGCGGGTGGTGCGCCCTCTCCGGCCCCGTCTTCCCGTCCTGGTACTCGGCCCTCGCCGACCCCGCGATCGGCGCCGCGCTCGACCACCTGCACACCGACCCGGCGCGGCGCTGGACGGTCGCCGACCTCGCGGCCGTCGCCGGCCTGTCCCGCGCCGCGTTCGCCGCGCGCTTCACCCAGCTGGTGGGACAGCCGCCGATGGCCTACCTGACCGACTGGCGCATGACGCTGGCCGCGGACCTACTGCGCGACGAGAGCGGGACGACGGTCGCCGCCGCGGCGCAGGCGGTCGGGTATCAGGATGCGTTCGCGTTCAGCGTCGCCTTCAAGCGGGCGAAGGGGATGAGCCCTTCGCAGTGGGGACGGGAAGAGCTCGCCGAGGCCGTTCGCTGACGGTCTCGGGTTCGACGCCCCGGTTCCCCGGCGCCGCTCACGGTGCGCTCTTGCTGATCAGTGCATTGCCGATCAGTGCTGCCCGGACGGGAAAGCCTTCCCGACCTTGGCCGCGGCCACCTGCACGTCGTGCTGGACCGCGCTCAAGGCCGGTTCCTGTGGCTTCCCGCCGCCCGAGCCCGATTCGGACACGGTCACCACGGTGATGCTGTTGCCCCGCAGCATGACCGCCATGTAGACGTAGCCCTGGCTGCCGGCGGTCGAGGCGGGCTGGTCCGGCGGGTACATCGCGACGCGAACGGCGTACTCGTCGGCCACACCGCTGAGGTGGACGGTCGAGACCGAGTACTTCGCGGGCTGGTCCGTCCACTGGAAGTGGACCGGGCAGCCGGCGACCCAGCTCTGGTGCTTGGCGAAGTCGGCGGCCGCGGCGGCGGTGGACGTGTAGGTCAGCACCGACTCGCTGAGCTGCGCGTTGCTCGAACTCGACCACGCGACGTTCCGCATGGTCGCCCAGGCGCGGTTGACCGGGTAGTTGGGATCCACGTACTGCGGACGCGCGACCGGGTCGCAGTCGTCCGGGTCGACGATCTGCGCCTGGGAGACGGTCTGGCCGACGCTGTTCGAGTTCCAGGACCCGGCGCGGGGCGGAGCCAGGTCCGGGAGGTTCAGCATCGCGGCGTCCGGGACGCTGGTGTGGACCGGGGTGGTCGCGGTGTTCGACGAGCCCGACGTGCTGGGCGTCGTCTGCGGCGCCGAGGTCGCTGCCGACGTGCCGGTCGTCGCCGTCGCCGGGGTCCCGCTCGTCGAACCGACGACCGTGGTGGGCGCCGAGGCCGCGCCGTCCTTGGACGCGGACGATGCGCAGGCGCTGATCCCGACGGTCGACACCGCGAGGACGGCCATGGCGACGGACGCCTTGACGTTCATGTGTTTACCTCCCCTGGACAAACCCTTCTCGTTCACAATGACGCCCGGCCGCCGCGTAGGTTGCCTCGCGCTGCTATCCCAGCCCGCTGATCACCAGCGCGAGCATCCGCTCGAAGGTCTCGTCGGCGTCCGGGGGTTCCGCGCCGTCCGCCGCCATCGCCTCCGCGAGGTGCGGATAGGCCCCCGACCCGACGGCCGCGGCCAGATAGCGCGCGTTCGACGCGACGAACTCGCGCACGTCGTCGGTCCGCCCGAGCGCCCGCTGCTGCGCCACCTCGTAGCCCACGTGGCTGGCCACGAAGCCGCTGACCAGCGCGAAGGCCTCGGTTCGGGCCCGCGGCGGCATACCCGACGGCTCCAGGACGGCCAGCGCGTGGTCCAGCGCCTTCAGGGTGTTCGGGCCCAGCGTTCGGCGGCCGGCGAGCGCCACCGGCAGCCAGGGGTGGCGGGTCATCAGCATGCGCTGCTCCCGGGCGAAGGCGGCCAGGTCGGCGCGCCAGTCACCGGTCGGCGCGGAGAGCCGCTGCTCGCCTATGACGGCGTCGATCATCAGCTCCAGCAGCGCGTCCCGCTCGGAGACGTAGGTGTACAGCGACATCGTGCCGGAGCCGAGGGCGGTCGCCACCCGGCGCATGGTCAGCGCCGACAGGCCTTCGGCGTCCGCCACGCCGACGGCCGTGGCGACCACCGCCTCCCGGGTGTGCGCCGGCGGCCGGCCCCGGTGATGGCGGCGCTCGGACCACAGCGTTTCGGGATCCACGCCTCAACTCCCCTGGTTCCCTCGGTTCCTTCGAGCTCTGACCTGGTGATCGTGAAGATCTGTTGCACAGACAATCTTGCCAGCCCTATTCTCGTACATGGTACGAGAACTAGAGGCTAGGAGGCCCCTCATGAAGCTCCCGCTCAGCACCCGCATCGCGCGCCGGACTTTGGGTGGGCTGCCCGCGCCGCGGTTCGCCGTGTCGTGGGAACCCGGCCTCCCGGTTCCGATGGCCGACGGTGTGGACCTCGTGGCCGACCGCTACTTCCCGGATCCGGCCACGCCGCAGGACTTCCCGACGCTGCTCGTGCGCTCGCCGTACGGTCGCGGCTTCCCGTGGGCGGCGCTATACGGCGTGGCCCTCGCCGAGCAGGGGTTCCACGTCCTGATCCAGAGCGCCCGCGGGACCGCCGGATCGGGCGGCGATTTCCTGCCCTGGCGGGACGACGGGCCCGACGGCCGCGCGACGATCGCCTGGCTGCGGCGCCAGGCCTGGTTCGACGGACGGCTCGGCCTGGTCGGACCGAGCGGGATGGCGTACGCGCAGTGGTCGCTCGCCGCGGACCCGCCGCCGGAGTTGAAGGCGATGGTGGCGCACATCCCGCTCCACAACCCGTACGGCTTCTTCTACCGAAACGGCTTGTTCGCCCTCGAAGACGCGTTGATCGCCACCACGGCCGTCCAGACGCAGCACCTCGGCCCGCGGCGGTTCATCGGCGCGACGCTGCGGTTGGCGCGGAGCATGAAGCGGATCGTCCGGGCTGAATCGCCGATCGATGCGTACACACAGGTCATGGGCCGAAGTCCGATAGCCCTCACCGGCGCCGTCGCTCATCCGGACGCCGCCGACGGGTACTGGCAGGGCACGGATCTCCTGGCGTCGGCCGACCGCTTCGAGGTCCCGACGCTGGTGGTCAGCGGCTGGTCCGATGTGGCCCTGGACCAGGCGCTCCAGCAGTACTCGCGGATGCCGTCCGGGCATCGATCGCTGCTGGTCGGGCCATGGACGCACACCTCGACGCTGCAACGAGGCCTCGGGACGGTCTTCGCCGAATCCGTGGCGTGGCTGCGCGGGCACCTCGTCGACCCCGCTCCTCCGAAGGGGCGCGTCCACGTCGCCGTCGGTGGGGCGGACGGCGGTGGCGGTAGCAGCGGCGGCGCGTGGCGTGATCTGTCGGCTTGGCCGCCTGCGGCGCTACCGGTGGCCTGGTATCCGCACCCTGACGGCGCGCTGTCCCGCGAGCCGCCGCAGGGCCTCCCCGCGGCTGGAGCCGTGCGCTACGACCCTGCCGACCCGACCCCGTCGGTCGGTGGCAGCGGCCTGGCACAGAAGGCAGGTGTGCGGGACAACAGGGCCTTGGAACGCCGCGCGGACGTCCTGGTGTTCACCAGCCCGCCGCTGACCGAAGCGATCGAAGTCGTCGGCGCGGTGGCCGCCGAAATCCTGGCCGATCCCGGTGGACAGGCGCCTTCGGCGACGCTGTTCGTCCGGCTCTGCGATGTCGACGAACGCGGCCGTTCCTGGAACGTCTGCGACGGCATCGCCCGCGTGACGGGTGTCGATCCAGGATCCCAGCAGACCGTGCAGACCGTGCAGACCGCCGTCACCATCGCGATGTCCTCGGCAGCCCACCGCTTCCAGCCCGGCCACCGAATACGCGTCCAGATCAGCGGCGGTGCCCACCCGCGCTTCGCCGCCGGACGCGAGGCGTTCCACGTCGCGATCCGCCCCGGCTCCGCGATCGTCCTGCCCGTGGCCTGAGCTCACTGCGCCGCAGGATCCTCCGGCGGTTCGGGGATGACGAACATCCGTAACGCCATCATCCGCGCACCCTCCGGCGCCTCCCGGGGATCGGCGTGCCCGTACTTCCACTGCAGCTCGTTGTACTCGCGCAGAAATCCCGACAACTCTTCCTCGGTCATCCAGAAGCCGCCGCGGAAGATCTGCGCCGGTCCCTCCGGGCCCTCGTACTGCGTGAGCACGCGGTAGTACAGGTCGATGTCGTGCGTCGCCTGTTCCCGGGCCCGGTCCGCGAGCGCGGCGAACTCGGCGGGGTCCATCGTCGAGGGGTCCGGCGCCTCCAGCTGGATTGGCAGCGCGCGCCACCAGCGCTCACGGCCGGCCGAGCGCTCCGGGATCTCCTCGACGAACCGCAGCTCGGCCAGCTTGCGCAGGTGGTAGCTGGTGGTGCCGGTGCTCTCGCCGAGGGCCTTCGCCAGGCTCGTGGAGTTGGCCTCACGGTGCTGCTGCAGGTAGGCGAGCATCCGGCGGCGCAGCGGGTTGGCCAGTACACGGAAGATGGTGGACCGGTCGCCGGCGGCGGTGCCGATCGGCTCGGGGGGCGTTTGGGGCACGGCGTCACCCTATCTCGCACATCCCGGGATGCCGAGAGTTCTGCAAATATCTTTGCAGAGATGCTTTGCAAAACTTCTCTGCACTCTCTAGGCTGGACCACGGCCGCGGGGCGAGCAGCGCCGCCGCAGTCTCGTCACCGATGGGGGTGGGTGCCATGCGCACGACAGGTGGAGCGAATCCGGGCCGAACGAGTCAAGGCCGGGTCGCCGCGATCGCGGCTGCCTGCGCCGCGGCCCTGGTCGTGGTCGGCGCGTCAGGGTGCAGCTACCTGAACGACCACCACGTCGAGAACGACGCCACGATCACCCAGAAGGTCCAGGCCCTGCGGATCGACAACCCCGCGGGCCAGATCGTGATCCACGCCGGGGACACCGGCGGCGGCATCGTGGTGCACCGCGACATCGACTACCACACTGACCAGCCGCCGACCCCGGGTCAGACCATAACCGGCGGCGTCCTAGAGCTGACCTCGGGGTGCGACAGCTGCGGAATCGCCTACGACGTGACCGTGCCCGCCTCCGTCGCAGTGACCGTCGTCGACCACGCCGGCGAGGTGACGGTGAACGGCGTCTCGGGGGCGGTCGACGTCATCGCGTCCGCCGGCCACGTCGAGGGCGACGACCTGCGCGCGCCGAAGGTGCGGGTCCAGGACTCGGCTGGCGCGGTCAACCTGACGTTCGCCGCGCCGCCGGACGACGTCACGGTACACAGCAAGGCCGGTGAGGTGTCCGTGGCCGTGCCGAACGGGGCCTATGCCGTCGACGCGTCGAGCAAGGCCGGTGCGCGGACTGTGGACGTCCCCGACGATCCCTCCGCGAGCCACCACGTGACGGTGTCGTCCGACGCCGGCGCGGTCTCGGTCACCTCGGCCTGAAGCAGAACCCTCAGAGCCCGGCGAGGGCGGTCCGGACGCCGGCCTCCACGGCCGCCTTGTCCCCGAGGCCGCCGGCCACAGCTATCCCGTCCCGCACCAGCAGGAGCAGATCGGCCTTCTGGTCGACGTCGGAGCGGCCCGCGGCGACGAGGATGTCGCGCATCAGGTCGCGGTACCAGGCGCGGTAGTCGTCGACGAGGTGCCGGACCGGATGGTCGGGATCGGCGAACTCCGCCGCCGCGTTGAGGAACGGGCAGCCCCGGAACCCGGGTCCCACGCTGACCTCGGCAAGCTTGGCGAGGATGGTCTCGATGCGCTCGACGCCGTCGCCCGGGACGGCGGAGAACAGCTCGCGCTGGCGCTCGTACTCGGTGGCCAGATAGGCCACGACCAGCTCTTCCTTGGACTTGAAGTGGTGGTAGAAGGTCGCCTTCGCCACCCCGGCGTCGGCGATCACCCGGTCGACCCCCACGGTGTGGATGCCCTCCAGGTAGAAGAGCAACGTGGCGGTTTCGAGAACTCGGGTACGGGCTGACCTCACACACTTGACGGTACCAGACAGATCTGTCTACTGTAAGCAGCGAACCAGACAGACAGATCTGTCTGGTCCAAGCCCTTCCCGTACCTTGGAGGCCCGCTCATGAAGCCCGTCTACACCGCCGTCGCCACCTCCGTCGGCCGCGAAGGCCGCTCCTTCACCGACGACGGCAAGCTCGACCTGAACATGGCCTTCCCGGAGTCGCTGGGCGGCAACGGCCAGGGCACCAACCCCGAGCAGCTGTTCGCCGCGGGCTACTCGGCGTGCTTCGCCAGCGCGATGCAGCTGGTCGCCAAGCAGCAGGGCGTGGACGTCTCCGACGCCTCGGTGACCGCCGAGGTCACGCTGAACAGCCTGGACGGCGGCGCCTTCGGCCTGTCCGTGGTGCTGCGCGCCGAGCTCCCCGAGGAGCTGCACGGCGAGAAGGGCAAGGCCCTGCTGGAGGCCACGCACCAGGTCTGCCCGTACTCCAACGCGACCCGCGACAACATCCCGGTCGAGATCGTCGTCGAGTAACGGCAACGCTTCGCTACTTCTGGCTTTTCCCTACTTCTGGGCTTTCCCTACTCCTGGGCTTTCCCTACTTCTGTGCGCCGCCCTTGAATGGTTCCTCGCCGGGCTTGTCGGCGCGGAACCGCAGGGCGGACCAGACCTCGTCGATCGCCACCTGCCCGTTGGGCCGCATGCCGAACTCCACGACGATCGGCCACAGGCTGTCGCGGTTGATGTCGGTCCGGTTGGCCTTCGGGTAGGCGATCCAGACCACCAGCGGCTTGACGATGTCGGCCTGGTTCACGGTCAACAGCGCCCGCGCTGAGTCGGCGTCGTCGGCATACAGGACCGCGACGTCGGCAGCCGCCAGGTCGTCGACCCGCTCCGCCCCGTCCGGCAACACGCCGACCTCGGCGAACCGGTCCGGATGCGAGGTCCAGACCGAGCGGCCCGGCTTGATGGCGAGCTTCTCGGCGACGGTCTTGTCGGCCATGGCGGTCCTCCAGCGGTTCGTGTGTGGTCAGTACGTCGCGAGGCGTTTTCCGCCCCCAGCACAACAGACGAAACCGCTTCGCGAAACTCATCGGCGCCGGTCCCCCGTTTCCGGGGGCCGGCGCCGATGCGCGCTCCGGCGTCCTGCCGGATGGCTGGTGACCTCAGACCATCAAGTCCTGCTCACGCAGAACCAGGACGTCGAGCTCGTCTTCGAGCTCCTCTGCGAGCGTGGACTCGACCGCGGTGCGGCGGCCGCGGAACAACCCGCCGGCCAGGATCAGCAGCCCGCCGACCGTGGCCACGGCCACGAACACCAGGACCGGCCGGTAGCTGGAGAGCACCTGCGCGTTGGTCTGGGCGGTGTTGCCGCCGTTGGCGGCGATGATCGCGGTCGAGGCGGCCAGCACCACGGTGATGCCGACCTGCAGCGCCGTGTTCAGCAGCCCGGAGACCAGGCCCTGCTCCTCGTCGGCGATGCCGGAGGCGGCCTGCACGTTGATCGCCGGGAAGGCCAGGCCGAAGCCCAGGCCCAGCAGCACGATCGAGGGCAGGATCACCCACCAGCTCGGGGTCGAGCCGATGCGCAGGAACTGCAGGTAGCCCAGCGACAGGGCGGCGAAGCCGGCGACGCCGACCCGGGCCGTGCCGTACTTGTTGAGGACGTCGGCGATCTTGAAGCTGGCGACCAGGACGATCAGGCCGGCCGGCAGGAACGCCAGGGCGGTGTGCAGCGCGCTCCACTTGGACAGAGTCTGCAGGTACTGCGTCACGACGAACTGGAACGAGGCGTAGCCGCCGAACATCAGGCCGCCGCCGATCAGGGCCCGGATCAGCGACGGGGAGCGCAGCACGCCGAGCCGCACCAGCGGGTTGGCGACCCGCAGTTCGGTGACGACGAACCCGGCCGCCAGCGCGGCCGCCGCGACGAACGTGCCGAGCGTGACCGGCGCCAGCCAGCCGATCTGCGGGGCCCGGACGATCCCGAAGACCAGCAGCAGCACCGAGCCGGTGCTGGTCACCGCGCCCAGGATGTCGTACCCGCCGCGGTCCTCCTTCGCGACCGGCTGGTCGCGGTGGATCAGCTTCGCGCCGATCACCAGGATCAGCGCCGCCACCGGCGCCGGGACCAGCAGCGTCCAGCGCCAGCCGGCCTCGGTGAGCAGGCCGGAGAGCACCAGGCCGAGCGAGAACCCGGCGGCGCCGCAGGTGGTGTAGATGCTCAGGGCCCGGTTGCGGTCCGGCCCCTCGGCGAACGTGGTGGTGATGATGGACAGGCCGGCCGGGGCGGTGAACGCCGCGCCGATCCCCTTCACGAACCGGGTCGCGATCAGCAGGCTGCCGTCGTCGACCAGGCCGGACAGCAGCGAGGCCACGGCGAAGACCGCGAGCGCGGTCAGGAACACCCGGCGCCGGCCGAGCAGGTCCGCCGCGCGTCCGCCGAGCAGCAGGAAACCGCCGTAGCCGAGGACGTAACCGCTCACGACCCACTGCAACGACGAGGTGGACAGGTGCAGGGACTCGCGGATCGACGGCAGCGCGACGCCGACCATCGAGGTGTCGAGGGCGTCGAGGAACAGGGCACCGCACAGAACTATGAGGGCGCCCCACAAACGAAGTGGCCAACGTCCCGACGCGGCGGACTCGCCGGGACGAAGAGTTGTCGAGGTGTCGCTGTGGCTCATGCCGTGGAGATTACATGCACGTGCACTTAGTGCGCAAGCAACTTATGCGTCGGCACTTTATGTTGTGGAACCTTGTGCGGGAGAATCTTGTGCGCTCGCACGTGTTATCATGGCGCCATGGAGACCGAGTCCCTCCTTGAGCGAAACCTCGTCGAACAGTGGCGAGAGCTCGTCGCGCGCAAGACCCGCGTGTGGAACGCCTTGGAGCTGGAGCTCGACCGGCAGCACGGGCTGTCGGCCAGCGAGTTCGAGGTGCTGGACACGCTGTCGGAGTACGACTGCGCCGAGCCGCCGCGAGTGCAGGAGTTGGCCGCGCACGTCCCGATCACGCAGAGCGCGCTGTCGCGGATGATCGGCCGTCTGGAGACCCAGAATCTGGTCACCCGGACCCTGTGCAGCTCCGACCGGCGCGGCGTCTTCGTGGTGCTGACCGACGAGGGCATGCAACGGCTGGCCGAGGCCCGGCCCACGCACCGCGCGGTGCTGGCCGCCGAGCTGACGGCGACCGCGACCGAGTCCTCGGCCCAGGCGCCGACCCCGGTCGTGCTGTAAGTCGTGCGGTAACCGGAACCCCGTCCCCGAGCGGCCTCCGCGCCGCTCGGATCACCGGCGTAGATTCGGTCCATGCCCACCGAAGCCGTAGTCCGCACCCCCGCCCTGGACCGCCCCGACCTGCTCGCGGCGCCGGTCGCGACCGCGCTGCGCGCGTTGCCGGCCCTCGCCCCGCTCGTCGAGGTGGCGCAGATCGATCCCGAACTGGCCGACACCGAGGCGTTCTGCGCCGCGTACGGAGTGCTGCCCGAGGAATCTGCGAACTGCGTGATCGTCGCAGCCCGGCGCGGCGAGCAGACCTCTTATGCCGCCTGCATGGTCCTGGCGACCACGAAGGCCGACGTCAACTCGCTGGTCCGCAAGCATCTCGGGGCGCGCAAGGCGTCCTTCGCCCCGATGGACACGGCCGTCGAGCTCAGCGGCATGGAGTACGGCGGCATCACGCCGATCGGCCTGCCCGCGGACTGGCCGGTCCTGGTCGACGCGGCAGTGGCCGCGGCCCCGGTCGCGGTGGTCGGCTCCGGGATCCGCGGATCGAAGCTGTGGCTGCCGGGTACTGCGATCGCCGGCCTGCCCGGCGCGCAGGTGCTCGAAGGGCTCGGCGTCGCGCGCTGAAAAGTCGTGCGCCGAAAACCAGACGGGTTCCGGACCGCCCCACGGTCCAGAACCCGTCTACCCACTACGACGCTGCGAGTACGACAAAGCGTTGCTGCCGGAAAGGATTGATCAGCGGCGGCGGCCGGCGAGCGCGCCGACCGCCCACAACACCAGCGCCGCTCCGGAGAACGCGGCCCCGGTGAGGGCGACCGCGGTCCAGCCGCCGGCCGCGAACGCCGCGCCGGAAGCCGCCGAACCGGCGACGCCGCCGAGGAACACCGCGGTCATGTAGGCCGTGGTGATCCGGCTCCGCGCCTCCGGACGCAGCCGCAGCGCCACCGCGAGGTTGGTGACGTGCGCGCCCTGGACCCCGAGGTCCAGCACCACGACGCCGGCGACCAGCGCGATCAGCCAGTGGCCGCCGTGCACGCCGAGCAGCAGCCAGGCGCCGAGCATCGTCGCGAACATCAGGCCGCTGACCAGGCCGTCCCGCCCGGAGTCGGTGGCCCGGCCGGTCACCTTCGCCGCCGCGGCACCGGCCGCCCCGGCCAGGCCGAGCAAGCCGATCGCGGCCTCGCCGAAGGAGTACGGCGGCCGCGCCAGCTGGAACGCGACCGACGTCCACAGCACCGAGAACGCTGCGAAGCCGAGGAAGCCGAACGCCATGCGCTGCCGCAGCACCGCCTCCTCCCGCACCAGCCGGACCACGCTGGCCAGCAGCGCGCCGTAGCCGAGATGCTGGGACGGCGCGAGGTCGGGGAGCACCCGGTGCAGCACCACGGCCAGGCCCAGCGTCAGCACGGCGGCCGCCGCGTAGACGGCGCGCCAACCGGCGAGCTGCGCGAGCAGGCCGCCGGCCGTCCTCGACAGCAGGACCCCCATCAGCACGCCGCTCATCACCGATCCGGTCACCGCCCCGCGCTGCCGCGGCTCGGCCAACGTCGCGGCGAACGGCACCAGCACCGGCCCGGCCACCGCCGCCGTGGACAGCACCGCCGCCGAGACCACCAGGACGGTGAACCCCGGCGCGGCGGCCGAGGCGGCGAGCGCCGCCGCCGTCACCGCGAGCAGTCCGACGAGCAGCCGCCGCCGGTTGACCACGTCGGCCAGCGGCACCAGCAGCGCCAACCCCACCGTGTAGCCGACCTGCCCGACGGTGGCCAGCAGCGAGGCGGTGCCGGGCCCGAGGCCGAAGGACTTGGCGATGGCGGTGAGCAGGGGCTGCGCGTAGTAGAGGTTCGCGACCGCGATCCCGGCCGCGGCGGAGAACAGGAGCGTCGTTTTCCTGGACAGGCCCGCGTCCGGGCCCAGGGGCTGGCGCGCCCGGGCCGGGCCCGAGGCGGCGTCCGCCTTCGTCTGTTCGAGCACTGTGGTCGTCATGCGATGAAAGTACGACGGCGTAGCGAGACGATGAATGGCTAAGAATCTTGATTCGCTGTCTTATCGTCTCGCCGATCGGCGGCTACCGTGGCGTCATGGACATCCTCAGCGACGCGCTCGACGCGTTGCGCACCGGTCGTCCCGCGGTGGTGCGCACCGAGGCCCGCGCGCCGTGGGCCGTCCGCTTCCAGCCGGTCGCGGGGGCCGGGTTCCACGTGGTCGCCGAGGGCGGCTGCCATCTGGTGCCGCCGGACGGCGAACCGCTGGCGCTCGGTCCCGGCGACATCATCTTCCTGCGGCGCGGCAGCGGCCACACCCTCTGCGACACACCCGGCACCCCGGCGATCGACTTCGTTCCGGACAAGGTCGGCGCGGGCTCCCCGATCGGCCGCTTCACCGTGCCCGGCGAGGGCGCCGCCGCGGTCCTGATCTGCGGCGCGTACCCGCTGGACGTCGAGCGCCGGCACCCGGTCCTCGGCGACCTGCCGGACGTCATCCACCTGCCCGCCCGCCCCGGCCGGCACCCCGCGCTGCGCTCGGCGGTCGAGCAACTCTGCGCGGAGATCCAGGCGCCGCAGCCCGGCTCGGACACGGTGGTCGCGACGCTGGTCGACCTGCTTCTCCTCTACATCCTGCGGTCCTGGTACGCCGAGCAGCCGGACCAGCGCGCCCGCGGCTGGGCCGCCGCCCTCGGCGACCCGGTGGTCGCCCCGGCACTCCAGGCCATCCACGACGACCCCGGCCATCCCTGGACCGTCGAGTCGTTGGGCGAGCGCGCCGGGCTGTCGCGTGCCGCGTTCGCCCGCCGCTTCGCGACCGTGGTCGGCGAGCCGCCGCTGACCTACCTCACCGACTGGCGCATGGTCACGGCGGCCCGGATGCTGCGGCAGTCCGGCGATCCGCTGGCGGCGATCGCCGAGCGCAACGGCTACACGTCGGAGTTCGCGTTCGCGAAGGCGTTCAAGCGGCGGTTCGGGATGCCGCCCGGCGCCTATCGCAAAGAGCTGCGGCAGGCCGCGGTCCCGGGCCCGAGTCAATGATCTGAGGCGTTCGCCACACTACGGATCCGCCGAGGAATGTTGCGGCAGAGGAGCCTGTTTCTCCACCATGGACGGGCCGGGTTCGACAACCGGCCCGATAGATCGGCCCCACTACCGTGGGGACCGGTCCGTCGACCGCCGGGCCGGCCGACCCCGCCATCATCGGGGCCGGTCGGCCCGGTGTCGTGGGAGCCGCAGAAGCTCGATCACGATGAAGCTGATGATCAGCACCACGACGAACAGGCCGATCGTCGCCAGGCTCCCGACCCGCGACGGCGGGAACAGGATCTGGCGCACGACGTTCAGGCCGCCCACCACGAGCACGTAGAGCCACCAGGGTCCCCGTCGAGTCCATCCGCCGTCCATGACTGCCTCCCGTTTTTTAGCACAGCGGTATCAAAAACAATCTAACACACGTGTGTGAGAATGGCGCCGTGCCGAAAGTCGTCGACCACGAGCGCCGCCGCGCCGAACTCAGCGAGGCTCTGTGGCGGGTCGCGCTGCGGGACGGCTTCGACGCGGTGACGGTGCGCTCAGTCGCGCAGGAGGCCGGCTGGTCGGCCGGTGCGTTGCGGCACTACTTCCCGGACAAAGCGGAGATGGTCCTGTTCGCCGTGGACCTGATCGTCGGCATGGCGCAGGACCGGGTCCGGGAACTGCACGAGGGCGGCGCCGGGGTGCCCACGCCGGAAGTGCTGCAGGAACACCTGGAGCAACTGCTGCCGCTGGATCCGCCTCGGCGGGTGGAATCCGAGGTCTGGTTCGCCCTGGTCACACTGGCCCGGTCCGACCTCCGCCTGGCCCGCCGGCGACAGGAGATCGACGACGCGATCAGGGGCTCGGTGGACAGCGTCATGATGACGCTGGACCAGATCGGACGGCTCGGGACCGGCCGTGATCAGGCCCTGGAGTCCCAGCGGCTGCACGCGCTGCTGGACGGACTGGTGATCCAGCTGACGGCCGACCCGCCCCGGCTGACGGCGGACGAGGCCCGGGCGGTCGTGGCCGGGCATCTGGCGGATCTGGTCCGGTAGCTCACCAGCCGGCAGCTCACCAGTTGAGCAGCTCCGCGAGCCCGCCGAGCAACTCGAAGAACGACCGGATGTTCTTGTTCAGCCGGACCCAGTACTCGCCGGTCCACAACGGCGGGAACTTGGGGTACAGCGGCTGGAACAGGCGGAACCTCGAACGGCCCGAGGCCAGGACCTTCACTCCCGAGTACCAGATGAGACCGAGGCCGCAGAACACCAAGTGGAGGACCAGCGCGACCGGGGTCAGGACCCAGCAGAGGGTCCAGTAGAGGCCGTACAGCACGAACGCGACGGCTATGAGGGGGCTGAACAGGATGACGAAGAAGTACCACCAGCCGCCGTGCTTCTTCTTCGGCTTCGGCGCCGCCTGTGCTTGGGCCTGGTCCGGGCCCTGCGGCGGCTGACCGTAGGGCTGCTGGCCGGGAAACTGCTGGCCCGGGAATTGTTGTCCCGGGTACTGCTGCCCCGGGTACGGCTGGCCGCCAGGCTGCTGGCCGGGGTACTGCTGCGGCGGGACCTGGGGATACGGCTGCTGCTGCGGATACGGCTGCGGCGCCCCGTATTGCTGCGGCGGGTAAGGCTGCTGCGGGTGCGGATTCGCGGAGGGTTGCTGCGGCGGCGGACCCTGATATCCCTGCTGCTGCTGCGGATAGGGATACGGCTGCTGCGCGGGCTGCTGCCCCTGCCCTTGCGGATACGGGTACGGCGCCTGCGGAGGCTGCTGGTACGGCTGACCGTTGTTGGGCCAACCGTTGTTCGGCTGCTCGGTCATCGGTTCCCTCCCCGTACGTCTGACAAGCAGCTGACAGAGTACCGTCAGCTGCTCTTATTTCCACGGGGCGTTCAACTGTCCAACAGCGTTCAACCGGCGGCGCCGACGACTCCCGGCCGCCGACGCCGCGTCGGATCCGGGCCGCTACTGCTTCTGCTGCAGCGGCTTCGCCAGATCGGTGTCCAGCTGCCGGAAGTTGTCCGCCGAGTTCTTCAGCATGTCGGACAGGGCCTTCAGAGATCCGTCGATCTCCGTCCGGCCGTCCTTCCACCCCGACGAGAACGAGTGCAGCGCGTTCTCGACCTCCGCCGCGCCCATCTGTCCGTCGTACTGGTGCGTCCAGTCGCGCGCCGCGTTCATCCGTGTCCTGATGGACTCCAACTGCCCGCCGAAAGTGTCCAGCGCATCGACGTCAACAGCAAGATCCGGCATTTCACGCCCCCCTCGTGTTCAACCCATCACGTCCCTGACGAGTGTATAAGCCGACTTCACCCGGCGATACGGTGCGCGGCGGCGAGCAGAGCTTCGCGCGCCGCCGGAAGACTTCCGGCGACCAGTGCCCCGTCTCGCTTCACGACGCGACCGTCCACGATCACGGTGTCGACGTTACCGGGGTGCGCCGACGAAACGACCGTGCCGACCGGGTCGTGATGCAGCGGCAGCAGGTTCGGCGCGTCGGCGCGAAGCAGCACGAGGTCGGCCCGCTTGCCGGCGCGCAGCGAGCCGATCCGCCCGGCCAGGCCGAGAACCTCGGCTCCGCCGAGGGTCGCGGCCCGCAGCACGTCGGCCGGCGAGGGCCGCGAGCCCGCGCCCAGGTAGCCGGTGACCAGGGCGGCGCGCATCAGCGTGAACATGTCGCCGGCGGTGGCGGTGACCACATCGACGCCGAGGCCGTAGCCGATCCCCGCGGCCCGGAGCCGTCCGATCATCGGGGCGCCGTGGCCCATCTGCGCTTCGACGGCCGGGGCGATCGCCACCGAGCCGCCGGAGGACGCGATCAGACGCAGTTCCTCGTCCGGCAGGGAGTTGGCGTGGACGTAGACCGTGCCGGCGGTGAGCAGGCCCTCGCGCTCCAGAGTGGCGATCGGGCGCTGGGCGACCGGCCCGGCACCGACGTGCACGGCGATCGGCAGAGCCAGCTCGCGCGCCAACTTCCAGTCCTCGCGCACCGATTCGATCGGCGAGTACGAGGGCCCCATCGGAGACAGCGCCATGGTCAGCAGGCTGCCGTCGTCCGCCGGGAAGTAGCGTTCGCGGACACGGCGGATGTCGACGAGGTCCCGGGCCGTGCTGAAGACCGGGAAGCCATAGCCGAACACCGCGCGGATGCCGGACGCTTCGAGAGCGGACACGGCCGCGTCGGCGTGGTCGGGCGACCGCATCGCGTGGGCGTAGTCCTGCACCGTCGTGACCCCGGCGTCGAGGCATTCGAGGGCGCCGAAGTAGGCGCTCGCGCGGAGGTCGTCCGGCGTGAACCGCGGTCCGAGGCGGCCCGCGACCGACTCCAGATAGCCGCCGAGGTCGGTCTCGGTGGTCAGTGCCCGCAACGCGGTCAGCCACAGGTGGCGGTGGGTGTCGACGAAGCCGGGCAGGACCACGCGATCCGAGGCGTCTATGACCTCGGCGGTCCCGGCCGGCAGACCGGCGCCGACCTCGACGATGCGGCCGTCCTCGATCAGCAGGTCGACGCCGGAGCGCACGGTCGGGACGGCGGAAGCGGGCGGTCCGGACAGAGCGGCGTCGTCGAAGTCGATGAGGCACGCGATGCCGGAGACGAGCAGGCGGGAAGCGCCCATGAGAAAACCCCTCCAAAGAAAGCTTTATTAAAAGCTATCGGGGAAGGGGTCTACGCTGTCAAGCGTGACGAGCCCTCCCGACCGCGCCGAGCAGCTCATCGCGGCCTGGCGCGCCGAGCTGCCGGAGGTCCTGGGGCCGAGCACCGAGCTCACCAAGCGCGTCCTCATCCTGGCCGGCCGCCTGGACGCGGCCACCCGCGCCGAACTGCCGGCCCTCGGCCTCACCGTCGCGGCCTACGACGTCCTGCTCTCGCTCCGCCGCGCCGGGGCGCCCTACCGCCTGCGCTCCAACGAGCTGACGCAGGACCTCATGCTCAGCACCGGCGGCACCAGCAACGTCATCAACCGGCTGGCCGCCGACGGCCTCGTCCACCGCGAACCGGACCCCGCCGACGGCCGCAGCACCCTGATCCGCCTCACCCCGGAGGGCGTGGCCCTCGCCGAGCGCGCGGTCCGGGCCACCAGCGCGGCCCACGAGGCGGTGTTCGCCGGGCTGCCGCCCGAGGTCGTCGAGACCGCGACCCGGGCGCTGCGCGCGATCCCCGCCACGCCGCCGGCCGGTGCGGTCGCGGTCCAGCCGGCAGCCGCGCGGGTGCGCCGCGTCAGGAACTGAGCGCGCGCCGGTCGTACTCGCCCCGCGCCGCGTCGATCTCCTCGATGTTGGCGTAGGCCCACGCCCGAACCTGCTGCACGGTGGCCAGCAGGCTGGTTCCGAGCTTGGTCAGCGTGTACTCGACGGTCACCGGCACGGTCGGGAACACCTCGCGGCTGACCAGTCCGTCGCGCTCCAGGGCCCGCAGAGTCTGGGTCAGCATCTTCTGGCTGACGCCCTCGACCTTCCGTTTCAGCTCCGAGAAGCGCAGGGTCCCGTCCTCCAGCGCCATCAGGACGATGCCGGTCCAGCGGTCAGAGATCCGCTCGAAGATCTGCCGGGACGGACAGTTGCTTTCGAAGACGTTCCAGGCCTTTACCTCGATGGTTTCCACCAGGTACCTATACAACTGGCAGGTGCCTTCTTTCAATGGGAGAGCTGGGTGCCTAACGTCGAAGGCATGAAAGCTGTCATCGCCACCGGCCTGAACGTGCTGGCCGACTCTCTGGAAATCGCCGACGTCCCCGAGCCCGAACCGCAGGCCGATGAAGCCGTGGTCGCGGTCGAAGCCTTCTCCGTCAACCGCGGCGAGGCCCTGTTCCTGACCGGCGCCTACGGCCGCCCCGTGGACAAGGGCTGGCGCCCCGGCCAGGACATCGCCGGCGTGGTGGTCCGGGCCGCCGCCGACGGCTCCGGCCCGGCCGTCGGCGCCCGCGTCGTCGGCCACCCGGAGGGCACCGGCTGGGCCGAGCAGGTCGCGGTCCCGACCGGCAGGCTCGCCGAGCTGCCCGACGCGGTCTCCGCGCCGACCGCGGCAGCCCTCCCACTCGCCGGGCTCACGGCGCTGCGGCTGGTCCGGGCGGCCGGCGACATCGTGGGGCGCCGCGCGCTGGTCACGGCCGCGGCCGGCGGCGTCGGCTTCTTCCTGACCGAGCTGCTGGTCGGCGCGGGGGCCGAGATCGTCGCGGTGACGTCGAACGACACCCGGGCGGTCCGGCTGCGGGAGCTCGGCGCCGCGCAGGTGGTGAAGCGCGCCGCCGACGCCGAGGGCCGGTTCGACCTGGTCTTCGAATCCGTCGGCGGCCAGGAGTTCGCCGACGCGGTCGGCAAGGCCGCGCCCGGCGCCACGGTGCTCTGGTACGGCCAGGCCAGTCTGAAGGCGCCGACCCTGGACTTCTTCAGCCTGATGGCCTCGACCCCGCTGACCATCAAGCACTTCCCGCACTGGATCTCGCCGTTCACCGACGGCCAGGACATCGCCACCCTGGTCCGCCTGGTCGCCGCGGGCCGTCTGCACCCCGAGGTCGGGCGCGTCGCCGACTGGGCCGACACCGCGCAGGCCCTCGTCGACGTCTACGAGCGCCGGGTGCAGGGCAACGCGGTGCTCACGATCGGCTGACCACCCGCACGGTCGTCACGAATTCGTCTCAGCCGGGAACCACCCCGAACATCCATGCGTCCCCCACAAGGGAGAACCTCAGCACAGACGGGGGACAAGACATGGCGGGGCTCGACGAACGCGCGCGGGCGGGGCTGACAGCCCTGCTCGCCGTGGGCATCCCGGTCGCGGCGGGCATCGCGGCCGGGATGCGCGGCAGCGGCGACGGTCCGGTGTTCCAGGCCGGTGCGGTCCTCGGCGCGTGCGCGGCGACGCTGCTGGCGACCCGCCGCGGGCTGTGGTGGCTGGTGCCGGCGCAGCCGATGATCGTGGTGCCCTCCGCGGTGCTGGGGATGTTGCTGTCCGAGCCGAGCGGGACCAACCGCACGAAGATGGGCACGGATGCCGTGAGCGCGCTGCACCACGCTTTCGTCATCACGCTGGTGGCGCTGGGGGCCGTGATCGTGGTGGCGCTGCTCAAGGCCGCCGTCGGCCGGGGCGGGGAGCCGAAGTCGGCCGGGGCGCACCGTGGCTAAGACGGGGAAAGAAGACGAGAAGGCTGCGCAGGCTGGCACCGCGGTACGCCGGACCCCGCCGGCGATTATCGCCGCGCGCAGCGTCTTCGCGCTGGCCGGGGCCGCCGTGCTGGCCGGCTCGGGCGTGGCCTGGTACGGCGTGCACAAGCTGGACAGTGGTGTGCAGACCGTGGACACCAGCCAGGTGCACCTGTCCCACGGCGCGCCGGCGCCCAAGCACACCGGCCTGGACAAGTCCGTCAACGTCCTGCTGGTCGGCCTCGACTCGCGGTACGCGATGAACGGCGACCCGCTGCCGGACAGCGTCGTGCACGACGAGCTGCACGCCGGCTCCGCCTCCGACCTGCTCGGCGGCCAGAACGCCAACAGCGAGATCATCCTCCACATCCCGGCGAACAACGGCACGCCGACCGCGGTGTCGATCCCGCGCGACGACTGGGTCGACGCGCAGGACGGCGACGGCAACTCGATGGGCACGATGAAGGTGAAGGAGGCCTACGGCAACGCCTACTACTACGCGACGCAGAAGGCCTCGGCGAATGGCACCACCGACGTCCACCAACTTGCGAAGATCGGCCACGCCGCCGGGATCAAGGCGCAGATCGCCACCCTGGAAGCGCTGCTGAACATCCCGATCGACCACTTCGCCGAGGTGAACCTGATGGGGTTCTACGACGTCGCCGGCGACGTCGGCCCGGTCCAGGTCTGCCTGAAGCGGCCGACCAAGGACGAGAACTCCGGCGCGGACTTCCCGGCGGGCGTCTTCACCCTCCAGACCCAGACGCAGGCGCTGTCCTTCGTCCGCGAGCGCGAGGACCTGCCCAACGGCGACCTGGACCGCACGCACCGCCAGCAGGCCTACATCACCGCGGTGCTGAAGAAGCTCAAGGACCAGGGCATACTCAGCGACCTGTCGAAGATGGACAGCCTGATCGGCACCGCCGAGAAGGACGTCATCATCGACAGCGGCTGGGACCTGCTGGACTTCGCCGGCAACGCCTCCAGCCTGTCCGACAGCAGCACCTCCTTCCGCACCGCCCCGATCGTCACCGACTCGGAGTGGAAGTGGATCGGCAAGAACCACGAGGTCGGCAACGCCATCGACATCCCGACGGTCCAGTCCTTCGTGAAGAACGCCTTCGCGGGCAGCGACGCCACCGCCCCGGCTCCCACGACGCCGGTCACCTCGCCGACCCCGGCGCCCACCCCCAGCGCGACCAGCACGCCTCCCCCGCACGTCACCGGCACCGCCGTGGTGTTCAACGCCTCCGGCGTGAACAACGCGGCCACCAAGGAGGCCGCGGCCCTGACCGCCCTCGGCTTGACCACCTCGGTCGGCAACAACATCCGCCCCTACCACCAACACACGACGGTGCTGTACGGAAGCGGCGCTTCGGCGGCCGCTCAGGCCGTCGCCGCGCAGCTCGGCGGCGGGGTGACCCCGACCGCCAGCGATGCGCTGAGCGCCGGCGCGGTGCAGGTCTTCATCGGTACGGACAAGGGCGACGCGATCGTCGCCGGGACGGTCGGGACGGTTCCGACGACGCCGGGGACGACGAGCACGACGAGCACGACGTCGGGCAGTTCGACGCCGTCGTCCTCAGCGACGACGACCGATTCGGGCAACGGTGAGAACGGTGGGACGATCGCCGGGAACGGGCCCGATTCGCAGAACGGGATTCCCTGCATCAACTGACCCCATCGCAACCTGCGTATAGACACTTTGTGCGTCCCTTGAATACGCAGGTTGCGGGACCCGACGCGATCCTCCAGGCCCCAAGATCCCCTCAAGTCCATCAAGAGGGGGGATCCTCCATGTCTCGACGCAGGTCCCGCGTGCTCGCCTCGGTCGGCGTGCTCGCCGCGGCGGCCGGGGTCATGGCGCTGCCGTCGACCGCCGCGCAGGCGGCCGCACAGCACGTCAACGGCCACATCGCCTGGCCCGACAACACGGCCGGCTGGACCGAGGCCAACGCCGACGGCTCCAACGCCCACGCGGTGACCCCGAGCGGTGGTGGGTACACGGGCACCGGCGCGGTGTCGCAGGTCGAGTATTCGCCGGACGGAGCGAAGGTCGCGTTCGTGGTGACCTCCAAGAGCGTCCCGGGGACGGCCGAGCTGTGGATCGCCGACGCTTCCGGCGCGAACGCGCACCGCGTCATCGGTGGGTTCACACATGTGCAGAGCCTGGCCTGGTCCCCGGACGCCACGAAGATCTACTTCGTCGCAGACCACGCGCAGTACGCCGGCGGCCAGGTCAACGTGATCGACGTGGACGGTTCCGGTCTGTCCGTGCTGCCCGGGCAGACCAACTGCGTGTCGGCTTCGCCGACGGTGGCACCGAACGGCCTCGTCGCGTTCTCCGAGCAGTGTCCGGGGTCGGGATGGCCGATCGCCGTGGCCTTGGATCCCGGCGCGACCTCGCTGCGCCAGCTGGGCTTCCGGCCGCAGTCGTCCATGGCCTTCTCCCCCGACGGCAAGTGGATCGCGTACATCTCGCTCTTCACCCCCAGCGGCACCGGTCTGAACATCATCCCGGCCGCCGGCGGCGCCCCGGTCCAGATCAGTCCCGAGAATGTCGGCGGCCCGATCGCCTGGTCCCCGGACGGAGCGAGCCTGCTCACCTGGACCAGCAAGCCCAACGGTTCCTCGCCGCAGATCAACGTGCTGAACAAGGTCGCCGTCAAGCCCGGCTCGCCGCTGGTGCCGATCGCGACCGGCTCTGACATCACCTCTGAGGCCAGCTGGCAGAACGGCGCGAGCACGGCCCCGGCCCGCCCGGTCGCCGACCGCATCGGCGGCGCCGATCGCGTCGACACCTCGGTCAAGGCCTCGCAGTGGTCCTTCGACACCACCGGCACCGGCGGCCGCCAGGCGGCCAGCGCGGTCATCAGCCGCTCGGACCTGTTCGCCGACGCCCTCGCGGGCAACGCGCTGGCGGCCGAGAAGGACGGTCCGCTGTTCATGACCGGCACCACCTCGCTCGACCCGCGGATCGGCGCGGAGCTGACGCGCATCCTGCCGCACGGCGCGAACGTCTACATCCTCGGCGGCACCAAGGCGCTGAGCACCGAGATCGACGCCCAGGTCGGTGCGCTGGGCTTCACGCCGGTGCGGGTGGCCGGCGACGGCAAGTCCTACGCCGACGACCGCTACGGCACCGCGCAGGCCATCGCCGACCAGATCACCGGTTACAGCTGGAAGGCCGGCGTGCGGGTTCCGGTCTCCGCCCCGCACTCGGTGTTCGTCGCGACCGGCCTGGACTACCCCGACGCGCTGGCCGCCGGCGCGGCGGCGGCTCAGGACCCGAACGGCACGGGTGTCGTGATGCTGTCCGACGGCACCGGCCTGCTGCCCTGGACCCAGGCCTACCTGGCCAAGCTCGACCCGGCCAAGACCCACGTCTACACCGTCGGCGGCCAGGCGACCACCGCCGTGGCCAAGGCCTTCCCGCAGTGGAAGGGCCTGACCACGCCGCTGGCCGGCGCCGACCGCTACCAGACCGCCTACCAGGTCGCGACGCACTCGATGTTCGGTCCGACGCTGCACGAGGTCGGGATCGCGACGGCCGCGAACTGGCCGGACGCGCTGTCCGGCGGCGCGCTGATCGGGCTGCAGCACGGGCCGCTACTGCTGGCCGGACCCAACGGTCTGACCGCGCAGGAAGCCAGTGTCCTGGGTACGCCCGGACTCGGCGGGATCGCGGTGTTCGGCGGCACGTCCGTGGTCTCCGGCACGGTGCTGAACGCGACGGCGAACACCGCGTTCGGTGCGGGCGGCTGGGACGCGGGCTTGAACCGCCAGGCTCCTGCGCTCAAGTAGTTCTGAATCCTCTTCTCGTCTGCTTATAAGGATCGGCAAGAAATGACCTCACGTATGCGCGTCCGCCTCGGTGCGGCCGCGGTGGCGGCGGCAGCCGTCGGCGGGATGCTGGCCGTGTCCCAGCCCGCCGCGCAGGCGGCCCCGGCCTATCAGAACTCGTTCATCGCGTTCGGCGGCACCGGCCCGGGCTGGTCGGTCGTCAACGCGGACGGCTCCGACCAGCACGCCATCACCCCGAGCGGCGGCGGCTACGACCCGAGCACGATGTCCGTGTTCGGCCTCAAGTACTCCCCGGACGGATCGCAGGCCGCGTTCGCGGCCAGCAGCAACAGCGGGTCGGCGCTGTGGGTGTCCGCCGCGGACGGCAGCGGCGCGCACAAGGTCGTCGGCGCGATCGACGGCACCTTCCGGACGAGCCTGGCCTGGTCGCCGGACGGCAAGCTCGTCTACTACTCCGCGAACGGCCAGATCTTCCAGACGAAGGCGGACGGCTCCGGCACCCCGACGGTCGCGTTCACCGACTCGGGCGACTGCAAAGACACCTCGCCGCAGACCACACACAACGGCTACATCTACTTCGCCCGGGTCTGCTCGGGCCGCTCGCCGGCCCAGTACAGCGGCTACGCGATCCACCGCCCCGGCGACCTGCTGCCCGCGCCGACCGGAGGGAACAACTACACGCCCTCGGCGATCTCGCCCGACGGCACCCGGTACGCGATGGACTACCCACTGGCCCCTCCCGGCTCCACCCAGCCGGCCGAAACGCTGTTCGGCAATCCGGTGAACAGCGACGACATCATGCACCCCACGGTCAGCCTGGCCGCGAACCACACCATGCAGGCACTCGCGTACGGCGCGTCCGGCAGCCTTGTCTACACGGACACGTCCTCCGCCCAGACCGGTCCCGGGAACTACACCTGGACCTCGGCCATCCAGACCGTGCCGGACCGGCCGAACCAGACCCCGCACACGGTCGCCACGATCGTCGGCACCAAGCCGAACATCATGCCGGTGCAGTTCGTGGACTGGGTGGACGGCTCGGCGAACTTCGGCTCCCGGCCGGTCGCCGACCGCGTCGGCGGCAGCGACCGGATCGCCACGTCGATCGCGGCGTCGAAGTGGACCTACGACGACAAGAACGGCAGCGGGCGCAAGGCCTCCTCCGCCGTCCTGGCCCGCAGCGACACCTTCGCCGACGCGCTCGGCGGCACCGCGCTGGCCATCCAGGAGAACGGTCCGCTGCTGCTCACCCCGACGGCGTCGCTGAACAAGGGCGTCGAGGCCGAGCTCACCCGGATCCTCCAGCCGCACTCGACCGTGTTCGTCCTCGGCGGGACCGCGGCGCTGAGCCCGGCGGTGGCGAACCGCCTGACCGCACTGGGCTTCTACGTCCAGCGGGTCGCCGGCGACAACCGCTACGCGACCGCCGTGGCGATCGCGCAAGACATCAGCGGGACGCCGCACCAGACCAGCTCGGTGCTGATCGCCACCGGCGTCGACTACCCGGACGCCCTGGCGGCCGGCGTCGCGGCCGGGCAGGAGCGCTACACCGGGCCGGGCGAGTCCAACGGCCTCAACGGCGGCGTGGTGGTGCTCACCGACGGCACGTCCATGCCCAAGGAGACCGCCGACTACCTGAAGTGGATCGACCCGCACGTCCAGCGCGTCTACGCGGTCGGCGGCCAGGCGGTGAAGGCGGTCGCGGCGGCGTTCCCGTCCTGGACCGGCGTCACGCCGCTGGCCGGCGCGAACCGTTACGAGACCGCGGCCAAGGTCGCCGCCTCGCCGTTGTTCGGCTCCGGCGCGGCCGGACGCTACTCGATGGTCGGCGTCGCCACCGCGGGCAACTGGCCGGACGCGCTGTCCGGCGGCGCGCTGATCGGCAACCAGGGCGGCCCGCTGCTGCTCGCGGACGCCGGCGGCACGCCCGGTTCGCAGGCCGCTGTCGTGAGCGGCGCGCATCTGAAGGGGCTCGTCGTGTTCGGCGGGACCTCGGTCGTGAGCAACGGCGCGCTCAGCGCGATCGCGAACAACGCGTTCGGCGCCGGCGCTTGGGACTCGGCGGTCGACCGGGATGCTCCGGCGCTGCCGTAGTCAATGCCGTAGCCGCAGCCGATGCCGCAGCCGATGACTTCGTAGTCGATGAGTCGATTCGTCGAGTAATCGACGCACCCTGACACGCCGAGGGCGCGCTCGGACGATCCGCACAGGATCGCTCCGGGCGCGCCCTCGGCGTTCGAGTGTTTACAGAGTTAGGAAACTTAACTAACCTGGCGAGATATCAGATGTATGAGACCTCACGCCACCCCCGCGCGAACCCGCTGTGAAGTCTCTCTTCGCCCCTTGAGCTGGAAGGAGTCACGATCATGACAGACCCCACCCGTCGCCCCACGATCGTGAGCAGGCGTACAGTCATCCGATCCCTGGCGGTCTCTTCGATCGCCGCACCGGTAGCGCTCAGCGCGCTGGGCGAAGTGCCCGCCTGGGCCACCGGATCGCGCCCCGCCGCGACGCCGCTGTGGCATCCGGTCCCGGCCGTGGACAAGCTCAACGCCTTCGAGGGCGTCGAGGCCGACCGGGGCCACCGGCATCCGGACCGCACGTACGCCCTGGTCGAGAACGCCGACCACTACCGGCTCAACATCTGGCACGACGACCTCGACACCACCGGCTCGAACGACCGCCAGCGCACCGAGGTCAAGGGAATGGTGCAGAACGGCACGGCCTTCAAGATGCTGAACGGCCAGACCTGGCAGATCGACTACGCCATGTACATGCCCTCGACGCTGCACGGCACCAGCCGCTTCACGCACATCTTCCAGACCAAGACCGTCGACCCCGACGCCGGCCCCTGGTGCACCCTCGACCTCACGCGCGGCTCCGGCGGCACGGAGATGATCAACGCGAGGGCGTACGGCACCCCCGGAGCGCCCGACATCGCCGCCGGCCGCCTCGCGCCCCTCCGGGACCGGTGGGTCACGGTGCAGTGGACCCTGACCATCGGCCAGCGGGGCGCCGCCACCTTCGCACTGCTCAACGGGACGGACCCGAGTTCCCCCGTCTACATGAAGGGCAGCCTGAAGAACGTGGTCATCCCCGCGAACACCTCGTACGTGCGGCCCAAGTGGGGCATCTACCGCTCGATCGAGAGCGCGCCCTCGGACATCATCGACACCTACATCCTGTTCAAGAACTACACCGCGACCCGGCTGTCCTAGCTCTAGCTCTAGTTCTGGCCTTGCGTCACGAGGCGTCGCAGCACGATGACGTTCTCGGTGACCATCGCGGTCTGCCCCTGCGGATTGGTGGCCGTCCGCTGCGGCGCATCACATCGCTCGACGCGCCACCCCTCGTCAAGCCGCAGCGACGCCACCACCTCCTCAGGCGTGGGGAACTGCACGTCCTGACCGGCCTGCCACGACCACGGCGCCACCGAAGCGTGCTCCACCACGATCAGCAGGCCGTTCGGCGCCACCGCGCGCGCCGCCCGACGCAGCACCTCGGTGCGGGGGAATTCGAGCGGCATGTGGAAGTACGTGGCGCAGACCAGATCGAAGTCGCCGGAAGGGAAGTTCTCGGCGAGGTCGTGGCGGACCGGGTGGACCCGGTCCGCCACGCTGACGGCCCAGGCGCCCTCAGCGACCCGGTCCAGCGCGGTCTGCGAGACGTCGACGGCGGTGACGTCCCAGCCCTGGCCGGCGAGCCAGATCGCGTCGCCGCCGTGGCCGCAGCCCAGGTCCAGCGCTGTGCCCGGGGTCGGGGCGAAGGTGGTGACGAGATCCTTCAGCACCACGTTGGGCTTGGTGCCCCAGTTGGCGTTCAGCCGTGCGTAGTGCTTCTCCCAGAAGGTCGCGGAGTCGGTATCGGTATCGAGGTCGCTGTGCACCTGAGGTCTCCTTTTCGCAGCGTGGTCCGGCACCGACGACCTTGCGCCGCGCCCTGCCGAACTTGCAATCTTTCATGCCGTTTCAGCAATCTGAAGTCATGCCGAACACCAAGCAGCACATCCTTGACGCCGTCGGCCCGCGCCTGCGCGACCTGCGCCACCGTCGCGGAATGACGCTCGCCGAACTCGCCGAGCACACCGGCGTCAACGAGAGCACCCTGTCCCGCTTGGAGAACGGCACCCGCAAACCGACCCTGGAGCTCCTCCTCCCCCTCGCCGAGGTCTACGCCGTCCCGCTCGACGACCTCGTCGGCGCACCCCGCACCGGCGATCCGCGCATCCACCCACGGCCGGTGACGCGCCACGGCATGACCCACATCCCGCTCAGCCACCCCGGCGGCGTCCAGGCCCACAAGCTCCTCATCCCACCGCGGCCCGACGCCGAGCCGGACCTGAAGACCCACGAGGGATTCGAGTGGCTCTACGTCATCGCCGGCCGGCTGCGCCTCCTGCTCGGCGACCAGGACCTGGTCCTCAAGCCGGGCGAAGCCGCCGAGTTCGACACCCGGGTACCGCACTGGCTCGGGGCCGACGGCGAGCGCACCGTCGAACTCCTGATCCTGTTCGGGAAGCAGGGAGAGCGCGCGCATCTCAAGGTGCGTACCGCCTGACACGCGGATCGGGCTTCCCCTCAATGATCACTGTGCCGAACGACGACCTCATCGCCGCCGCCCAGGCCATCGTCCATCCGCACCGGGTCGGCGACCGGCTGTTCGGCGACGTCGGCGCGGCGTTAATCACCGAGGACGGCAACGTCTACGCGGGCGTGTGCATCGACACCGAGGTGGTCCTGGGACGCGGGCGGGCGGCGCTCCTCCGCGAGCTGCTGCCCGCCCACGAATGGCCCGACCCGCTCGGCTGACGCGCGGTCACGCGGCCTGCCACGGACGGATCTTCTCGGGATTCGCCACCGCCCAGATGTGCCGGATCCGTCCGTCCACGACCTCGAACGCGAACACGCTCAGCGTGCGGCCGTCCTGCTGTGCGACCAGTCCGGGCAGCCCGTTGACCGTGTACTCCACGAACATCGCACGGTCGGCCACCGCGTACGCGAGCTCGGCGTAGGCGTGGGCGATCTCCACGCCGCCCACGATGGGCTCCGGATGCGTGGGGACGAACCCGCCGCCGTCGGCGGTCGCCGTGGCCTCGGGATCGAGCAGGCCGATCAGCGCGTCGATGTCCTGAGTCGCCCACGCCGCCTTGAAGTCCCGCACGATCGCGGCCTGCTCCGCACTCGGGCCGGCGGGCGCCCGCGCGGTCCGGATGCGACGACGCGCGGACGAGGCCAGCTGGCGACAGGCGGCCGGGCTGCGGCCGACGATCTCGGCGACCTCGCCGAAGGGGTAGCGGTACACGTCGTGCAGGACGAAGGCGACGCGCTCGGCCGGCGTCATCGCGTCCAGGACAACCAGGAAGGCCATCGTCACCGACTCGTCGAAGGTGACCCGGTCGGCCGGGTCGCCCCCGCCGGCCGCGCGGTGCCCGCCGATCCACTCCGTGGGCTCGGGCAGCGGCTCCGGGATCCACTCGCCGACATACGTCTCCCGCCGGACCCGCGCCGAGGCCAGCAGGTTCAGGCAGATGCGGCTGGCGACCGTGGTCAGCCAGGCCCCGGGCGACGCGATCTCCTGCTGCTCCTGCGCGGACATCGCGTACCAGCGGGCATACGCCTCCTGCACGACGTCCTCCGCGTCGGCGAGGGAGCCGAGAAGCCGGTAGCCGATGTTGATCAGCGAGCGCCGCTCGCCCATGATCGCGCTGACAGCGGGATCGGGTCCGCCGTTTTCCAGCTCATGACCCAGCTCGGATTGCGTGGTCATGGTCCCCCACCTCCTCGGTCGTGTCTGTCTCTCTACCCATGACGACAAGGCAGCGCGGCGAAGTGTGAGGCGACACACCTGACGTTCCAGGCGGCTGTCTTGTCGAAGTGATGAGACCAGAAGACATGAGACGAGAAGACAGGAGACCGCCGTGAACGAGTCGTTCGCCACCCCTGCGAGCCCGGAGCAGCTGGACCGGACCGCCGCCGCGCTGCGCGCCCGCGGCTTCGTCGTCGAAGTACTCGACGACGTCGCCGCCGCCCGGATCCGCGTCAAGGATCTGATACCGGACCGGGCCACCGTCTTCACCGGCGCCAGCGAGACCCTGCGGCAGTCCGGCATCGACGACGACATCAACGCCGGCGGCCGGTACGACGCCGTCCGGCCGCGCGTGCTGGCCGCCGACCGCGCCACCGAGGCAGACGCGATCCGCAGGATGAGCGCCACTCCCGACTACGTCGTGAACAGCGTCGCCGCGGTCACCGAGACCGGCTCGCTGGTCCTGGCCTCCGGCACCGGCAGCCAACTGCCGGCCAACGCCGGCGGCGCCGCCCACGCGATCTGGATCGTCGGCGCGCAGAAGGTGGTGCCCGACCTGGCCACGGCCCTGCGCCGGGTCGAGGAACACTGCCTGCCGCTGGAGAGCGCGCGCACCATGCAGGCGTACAAATCGCCCAGCACGGTGAGTCGCATGCTGGTGCTCAACAGAGAGCTGATCCCCGGACGCGGCACCGTGCTACTCCTGCGCGAGGCCGTCGGATTCTGACCGTCTGACGTCAGAGTACGATGTGCCATCGAACCGCGGTCCGGCTCACCGCCGGCGTCGAGATCGAGGGGGCGGGCCGGTGTCGGAACTGCCGCAGCACAATGTCGTGAGCCCGGTGAGCCAGGGATGGGCGCCGCCCGAGGTGGACACCTCGATCGCCCATCCGGCGCGCATGTACAACTACTTCCTCCACGGCAAGGACAACTACCCGGTCGACCGGGCCGCCGCGGCGAAGGTCCTGGAGTTCTATCCCGAGGCGTTCGCGATGGCGCAGGCGAACCGCGAGTTCCTGGGGCGTGCGGTGCGGTTCCTGGCCGCCGCGGGGATCCGGCAGTTCCTGGACATCGGCACCGGCATCCCGGGGCCCGGCGGGACCGGCGAGGTCGCGCACGCCGTGGCGCCGGGCTCGCACGTGGTGTGCGTCGACAACGACCCGATCGTGCTGGCGCACTCGCGAGCGTTGCTGGTCCGGCCGGACCTGGCGCCGACCACGATCGTCCAGGCCGATCTGCGCCGCCCCGAGGAGATCCTGAACCACCCCGAGGTGCGCGCCGCGCTCGACTTCGACCGGCCGGTCGCGCTGATGCTGGTGGCCGTCCTGCACTTCGTGGCCGACCGCGAGGACCCGCGCGGGATCCTCGACCGGCTGCTGAAGGCGCTGCCCTCCGGCAGCTACCTCGCGATCTCGCACGTCACCGACGACTTCGACTCCGAACGGGCCCGGGCGGCCGCGGCGGCGTACGACAAGGCCACCGCGCCGATCGTGCTGCGGCCGCAGGCGGCGGTCGAAGAGTTCTTCGACGGATTGGAGCTGGTCGAGCCCGGCGTCGCACACCTGCCCTGGTGGCGACCGGACGGCGACCCGCCGGAGGGGTCCGAGCGGATCTGGTATTACTGCGGGGTCGCGCGCAAGCCCTGACCGTGAGCACGTCGTCGATGACCGGCGCGGGCACTACCAGCGCACTGACTACGAGCGCACTGACTACCGGCTCGCGGACTGCGACTCACGGACTACCGACTCACCGCCCGGATATGAGCACGCTCGCCCTGGCGGCCGATGAGGCTCAGGTACTCGACAGGCCCGGCCGCGGTGGCTCCGAACCAGTGCGGGGTCCGGGTGTCGAACTCCGCGACCTCCCCGGCCTTGAGCAGCAGGTCGTGTTCTCCGAGCACCAGCCGGAGCGTCCCGTTCAGCACGTAGACCCAGTCGAACCCCTCGTGCGTCCGCAAGTCCGGGGCGTCGTCGTCGCGGCCGGTCGGCCGCACGAACTTGTACGCCTGGATCCCGCCGGGCCTGCGGGTCAGCGGCAGGACGACCGAGCCGTCGCCGCAGGGGATGGGCCGCAGGTTGAGGCGGGGGTCGCCGGTTGGCGGCGCGTCGACGAGCTCGTCGAGGGTGACGCCGTGCGCGCGGGCCAGCGGTAGCAGCTGCTCCAGGGTGGGGCGGCGCAGGCCGGCTTCGAGGCGGGACAAGGTGCTGGCCGAGATGCCGGTCTGCTTCGCCAGGTCGGTGAGGGTGACGTCGCTGCGCTGGCGCAGGCGTTTCAGCCGCGGTCCGACGGCGTCCAGGGTGCGGTCGATGTCGTCGTGGCCATCGGGGCTCTCGGGATTGTCGAGCGTCTCGCGGTGCTCATGGTGATCGCGATGTTCCTCCATGACCTCTATTTTGCCGTTCGGCAAGAAGGTTTGCGCTTCGGCGACGCGGTCCGCACTCTGACGGCGTACCGCTCGCGAAAGGGAAGCCTCATGCCGACCAACCGGTCCCCCCAGACCTCCGGCCTCGATACGGCCGTTCAGGACCCACGCCAACGCCGCACGATCCTGGCCGCCGTCTGCATCGCGCTCATGGCGGTCATCGCCTCGGTGTCCGGCTTGAGCGTCGCGCAGCCGGAGCTGTCCGCCTCGTTCGGCGCCTCGCAGACCGAGGTCCTGTGGATCATCAACATCTACACCCTCACCCTGGCCGCCCTGCTGCTGCCGCTCGGCGCGCTCGGCGACCGCCGGGGCCGCAAGCCGATGCTGCTGGCGGGCCTGCTCACGTTCGGCGTGGCCAGCGCGGCGGCCGGTCTGGCCGGCTCGCCGGAGGTCATGCTCGGCGCCCGCTTCCTGAGCGGCGTCGGGGCGGCGATGATCATGCCGGTCACGCTCGCGGTCATCACCTCGACGTTCCCCGAGGCCGAGCGCGCCAAGGCGATCGGGGTGTGGACCGGCGTGGCCGGAGGCGGCGGCATCCTCGGGATGTTCCTGTCCGCGGCCCTGGTCGACCTGGCGAGCTGGCGGTGGCTGTTCGTACTGCCGGTCGCGCTGGTCGTGGTGGCCGGCGCGATGACGCTACGGTCCGTGCCGAACTCCCGCGAGCTGCCGACGCACCGCTTCGACCTGGTCGGCGCGCTGACCTCGCTGGTCGCGGTGGTCGGGCTCGTCTACTTCCTGCACGAGGGCCCGGCCGACGGCTGGACCGCTACCGCGACGCTGCTGAGCGCGGTGGTCGGGGTGGTCGCCGGGGTCATGTTCGTGGTCTGGGAACTGCGCAGCGCGGCTCCTCTGCTCGACGTCCGCCTGTTCCGCCAGCGCGGCCTGGCCGGCGGCTCGGTGTCGCTGCTG
Source organism: Catenulispora sp. GAS73 (assembly GCF_041262085.1). Classification (NCBI taxonomy): domain Bacteria; kingdom Bacillati; phylum Actinomycetota; class Actinomycetes; order Catenulisporales; family Catenulisporaceae; genus Catenulispora; species Catenulispora sp. GAS73. Next base: position 97,493 of record NZ_JBGCCM010000013.1, on the reverse strand, counting down.
GCCGTCTTCGGGGTGCAGGCGGGGATCTTCGTGGTCCTGTTCCCGTTCTTCCAAGCCGTGCTCGGCTGGTCGGGCCTGGAATCCACGCTGGCCCTGATGCCGATGGCGCTGCTGATGATGACCGCCTCCGGCCTGGCCCCGCGGCTGGCGCCGCGCATCGGCAGTCGCGCAACGATGGCGGTCGGCATACTGCTGAGCAGCGGCGGGCTGGTGCTCATGGCCGCGCTGGTTTCCGTCAGCGGCGGCTACCTGTCGATCCTGCCCGGCATGCTCGCGATGGGGCTCGGCATGGGCCTGACGATGACGCCCGCGACCGAGGCCATCACGGGCTCGCTGCCGCGTGAGAAGCAGGGCGTCGGCTCGGCGCTGAACGACGTGACCCGGGAGTTCGGGACGGCGCTCGGCGTCGCGCTGCTCGGCGCGTTGGTCACCACCGGCTACCGGAGCGCCATCGGCTCGCGGCTCCACGCGGTTCCAGCCCAGGTCGCCGACACCGCTCGCCAAGGCGTCGCGAACGCTCTCGCCGCCGCGCACGAGGCCGGGCCGCAGGAGCGCGCGCTGACCGTCGCCGCGCGCGAGTCGTTCGTGAGCGGTTGGCAGCAGGCGATGTGGGCCGGCGCGGTGGTGATGGCGATCGTGTTCGTGGTCATCCTCATGCCGGGCTCGCGGCGGCGGCCCGAGTCGCTGACGCAGCCGCAGCCGCAGTCCTCAGGCACCGACGCCTCGGCGAGCGAAGAGCTCGTCGCCGAGGCGCGGTGACGTTCGCTGCTGCCTACCAGGGCAGAGCGGTGTCGTCCCAGTTGATGAAGGTCCCTGTGATGGTGTCGTCCGGGGACAGCGCGAGCCGGACCGCTGCGGCGGCGGCTTCGGACGGGTCCCCTCCGTTCGCCGCCGCAGCGTTGAGGCCGGTGCGACGCAGCCCGGGAGCCAGAGAGTTGACCTTGATGCCGTCGCTCGCCAGGCTCTGTGCATAGAGGACGGTCAGGGCATTGAGTGCCGTCTTCGAGGCCCGGTAGGAGGCGTAAGCGCCCTGGTATTTCGCCATGTCTCCGGTCGCAAGGGCCAACGAGCCGGTGCCGCTGGAGATGTTGACGATCCGGGGACGCGCGGCGTGGCGCAGCGCGGGCAGGAAGGCGTTGGTGACGGTGACGACGCCGAAGACGTTCGTGTCGAAGACGGCGCGGAAGGTGTCGGCGTTCTCGTCCTGCGCGGGACGGCCCTCGGCGGGGGAGACGCCGGCGTTGTTGACCAGGACGTCGAGCGCTTCGATCTGCTTCGCCGCCGCAGCGACGCTCGCCGCATCGGTGACGTCCACGACCAGCGGCCGGGCGTTCACGCCGATGTCCGTCGCCGCTTCTTCGGCGCGGTCGGCGGTCCGGGAACCGACGTAGACAGTGAGGCCGACCTCGGCCAGCTGGCGGGCGATTTCCTTGCCGATCCCCTGGCTGGCGCCGGTGACCAGTGCGATCAATTGAGTCATGATTCCAGGCTCACTCGCCTCCGAAGGAGCAGCCAGGGACAATTAGTACCAGGTCGCTGCATGGCAGCTACGGCTGCCACGCAGGCAACAGTCAGATGGGGATAGAGGTGAGCAGCAATGGCCAGGGACGAACTAGCGCGCTTCCTACGCGACCGCCGAGAGCAGCTTCACGCGCCCACCACCGTCACCTCACCTCAGCGCCGCACCCCGGGCCTGCGCCGCGAAGAGGTCGCCGACCTGGCGAACATGTCGCTGGACTACTACGTCCGCCTGGAGCAGGCCCGGGGCCCACGCCCCTCCCCGCAGATCCTCGACGCACTAGCCGGCGCCCTCCGCCTGGAACCGGCCGAGCGCATCCACCTATTCACCCTCGCCGGCCAGAACCTGCCCTCCCCCGAGAACCCACCCCGCGAGGTCACACCGCACGTGACGGACCTGCTCCGGCGCCTCCCCCTGACCGCAGCCCTGGTCACCTCCGCCGCCTACGACGTCCTGGCCTTCAACCCCCTGGCCCAGGCCCTCTTCAGCGACCTCGACACCCGCCCCAACCTGGCCCGCCGCCGCTTCCTCGACCGCGACCAAGTCCTCACCGACGGCCACGAGGACTTCGCCGAAATAGCCGTCTCCCGCCTCCGCGCCTCCGCCGACCGCTACCCCCGCAGCCAGCACCTCCACGACCTCCTGACACAACTCACCGCCGGCAGCCCAGAGTTCCGCGCCCTATGGACCGGCAACCAGGTCCGCCTCCCAGGCCATCGCACCAAGTCGATGCTGCACCCCGAGCTCGGCCCGCTCCGCGTGAACTGCGACGTGATCCCCATCGCCGACGCCGACCAACAGATCGTGTTCATCACCCCCGACCCCGACACCCCCACCGCGCACATCCTGAGCCAACTGACCCGGGTGGAGGTGCCTTAGTGCCGAGCTACAACAGCCTCAGCCTTCCGCCGGACGCCCTTGAGGCCTACGCAACCCAGGCCGCCGGACTCGACATGAACGCTGTCCGAGCAACCGCAACCACCCTGGTGAACCTGGTACTCACCGACGACAGCGCATACATCGACACCCTGCCCGACCCGGTGCAGGTCGAATTGCTCACGCCTCTCGCCATGCTCAGCGAGGCATTGCAGGACCGCGCAGCCGACCCGGTGGTCATCGCGGCGATCCGTGCGGTCAAGGGCTCAGCACACAATGTCCTGACCAAATGCCCTCCGGAAATGAGGGAGCTGATCGAGTCCCTGCCGGACGAGACATGAGCTGCCGACGGAGCAGCGCAAACCGCGACGGTCGCGTTGCAGGCCATCAGGCCTCGTCGTCGTCTCCAGCGTCAACGACTACAAGTTCGTCAATGTGATCGGCGAGCATACCCATGGCCCGACGGGCTCGCATCCGCTCGATGGCGAGCAGCTTGCCGTCCGGCTCCTCGTCCACGTCGTCCGCGGTGATCTCAGCCAGACCGCCGAACAGCGCGACCAGCCCGCGGGTCGCCCACGCCGCGGCTTCGCGGGGGTGCCCGTGCAGGTTGAGGACCTCGACGACGAAGGCGAACATGTCCGGGTCGTCCGAACCCAACTTGCGCGCCGCCTCGACGACCGCCAGCGCCTCCTCGTCCCGTTCCTGCTCCAACAGGAACCCGGCGAAGAAGGCGTGCGCGCTCCCCGCGACGAAGCCGCCATCGTCGATCGCAGCCCGGTACAGCTCCTCCGCAGTGGCCGCCTCCCCAGCCATCGCGTAGTACTCGGCGGCCTCGGTGTAGTTCTGGGCCCTCGATCCGGGGTCCTCATCGCCGTCGATACGGAACGCCTTCGCAAATGCGAGGTACTCTGCGGGACTGCGCAGCGGGAAGGACGGGCCACCGGAAACCGGCTTCGGGGTGCGGCGGGCTTTGCGACGGGCCATGCGCCCAAGATACTGCCGTGCAGGCCGGACGCCGGACCAGAACGAGTCGTCCGCAGTGTCCTGCCCACTGGCGATATGAAGCAGGGCACATCTCTCGACCGAGTCGTGCCAGAAGACCCACCCCGACCCGCCCCGCGATGCCCCGACCAGCAAAAAGGCGCCCCCGAATCGGGGACGCCCGCAAACATGTTCGTAGGGCGCGTGGGACTCGAACCCACAACCCACGGGTTAAAAGCCCGCTACTCTGCCAATTGAGCTAGCGCCCCACACACGCTCTGGCGTGTGTCGCGTACCAGGGTAGCGGGTCGGTCGTCGTTAGCAGAACCGGTTACGGGTTCGCTCGCGGCTTGCTCGCCGGGTGGGCGCGGGCGGGGGCCCCGCTAATCATTTTGGCTCCCGGGCTGATCGTGCTCTATGCTTCAAGTCGTCCCCGACGGACGGATGGACGTTGAGGGCAGACCAGCCCCCATCGTCTAGAGGCCTAGGACGCCGCCCTTTCAAGGCGGTAACACGGGTTCGAATCCCGTTGGGGGTACGCGGTACCAGTTGGGCCCGGGAGTGGTTATGAACCGGGGCGGTAATCCGATATGCTCTAGCGGGCGGTCGGGGGATCGGCCGAACTGGTGAGGCAACGCAAGACAAGTACATACCAAGGTCCCGTGGAGCAGCTAGGAGTGCTCGCCACCCTGTCAAGGTGGAGGCCGCGGGTTCAAATCCCGTCGGGACCGCATACGAAGAGCCGCCGTGAGGCGGCTCTTTTGCGTTCCTTCCGCTGTTGGCGGCCACCCGAGCGGCCGTACGTCCTGCGCTGCAGGCCGTCGATGTGGTGGAACCTGATGATCGGCTCAGCCGTTCACCGTTCGAACTGCCTGCGCGAGGGGAAACGGGGAGACATGCGCTTCATCCTGAACATCATCTGGCTGGTGCTCTGCGGCTTCTGGATGGCCTTGGGCTACGTGGTGGCTGGGATCATCTGCTGCGTGCTGATCATCACCATCCCCTGGGGGCTGGCCTCGTTCCGCATCGCGAACTACGCCCTGTGGCCCTTCGGGCGCACCATCGTCGCCAGGCCCACCGCCGGCGCCATGTCGTTCATCGGGAACGTCATCTGGTTCATCGTCGCGGGCCTGTGGTTGGCCATCGGCCATGCGGTCACTGGCGTCCTGCTCTGTCTGACCGTCATCGGCATCCCGCTGGGCATCGCGAACTTCAAGCTGATCCCGGTCTCGCTGGCCCCGCTCGGCAAGGAGATCGTCACCACCCAGCAGGCCGACTACCGGTACGGATACCGCTGACCGCGCTTCCGCCGGGTGGGTCCGCTGAACTCGGTGGGAGGCACCCCCCGCCATCCGGTATGCTGTTCGAGGTGTCCGGGAGACCGGGCGCTTTCGCGGTAGGGCCAGGTAGCTCAGTTGGTACGAGCGTCCGACTGAAAATCGGAAGGTCGGCGGTTCGACCCCGCCCCTGGCCACCTCGGAGTACCACTGCAGAACCCCGTCGGGTGACCGGCGGGGTTCTTTCGTTTCCAGCTTCCCATGGAGAGGAAAGTGAGTACCGTTGGCGGGCGACACTCAACCGAACAGGGGGAACGCGATGCGGCGCGCGATGGTCGTGACGGTATCCAACCGTGCGGCGCAGGGCGTCTACGCCGACACCACGGGCCCGATCATCGTGGAGCGGCTGACCGAGCTCGGGTTCGCGGCCGCGGGCCCCGAGGTGGTCCCTGACGGGACTCCGGTGGAGGCCGCGCTGCGGCGGATGCTCTCGCTCGGGTACGACGTGATCGTCACCACCGGGGGGACCGGGATCTCGCCGACGGATCAGACCCCGGACATGACGCGGCGGGTGCTCGACTACGAGGTACCGGGGATCGCCGAGGCGATCCGCGCCGAGGGGCTGCCGAAGGTGCCGACCGCGGCGTTGTCGCGGGGCACGGCCGGGGTCGCGGGGAACACGCTCATCGTCAACCTGCCCGGCTCGCCCGGCGGCGTGCGCGACGGCATGGCCGTCCTCGGGCGGGTGCTGGCGCACGCGCTCGACCAGCTGCACGGGGGCGACCACTGAACCGGCCCGCCGGGTGGGGCGCGGCCTGGCCGGCTGTGCTGGGCGACGGACCGGTGCGGCTGCGTCCGCTGGCGCTGTCCGACGCTCCGGCCTGGCGCGAGCTCAAGGAGCGGAACCGGGCCTGGCTGACCCGCTGGGAGGCCACGGTGCCGCCCGGCGACACCAGCGGGCGGATCACCTTCCGGCAGATGGTGCGGCGGCTGCGCACCGAGGCGCTGGCGGGCCGGATGCTGCCGTTCGCCATCGACTACGCCGAGCCGCCGGACCCCGGTGACCTGCCGGCCGCCGGGCTCGCCGAGAACGAGCTGCCCGGGCTCTCCCGCCGCGGACGCCACCCCGCAGGCAAACCGGCCGGTAAACCGGCCGCGCCGGCCGCGCACCGCCTCGTCGGCCAGCTCACCGTCTCCAGCATCACCTGGGGCTCGCTGCGCTCGGCCAACGTCGGCTACTGGGTCGACGAGACCGTCGCCGGCCGCGGCATCACCCCGACCGCCGTCGCCCTGGCCGTCGACCACTGCTTCCGGGCCGCCGGCATGCACCGGATCGAGGTCTGCATCCGGCCGGAGAACGCGGCGAGCCTGCGCGTGGTCCACAAGCTCGGTTTCCGCTCCGAGGGGTTGCGCCGCGCGTATCTGCACATCGACGGCGACTGGCGCGACCACGAGGCGTTCGCGCTGACCGCCGAGGAGGTGCCCGACGGGCTGCTCGCCCGCTGGCACGTCACTCTTTCGAGCACCGGGACTACTCCGGCAGGGTGACAAATGGTGTGGAGCGTGCTTGATGGGGGAACAGCGGACACCCTAGACTGATCAACTGGCCCCATCTGTCACAACAGTCTCGTCACAACCTCAACGACACGCCGACAGAATGCGCCTTGATGATCGTCGGCCCCTCTACTGTGCTGTGTTGTGAGCAGTAGCGGCCTCATCTACGCGGGAATCGTCGGCGCCTGGGCCGTGTACCTCGTCCCAGTGTGGCTGCGTCGGGAAGAGCAGCTGAACGAGGCGCGCGAGAAGGCGCGATACGCCGCTGCCATCCGCACCCTCGGCCGCAGCGAACGCTTCGAGAAGAAGGTACTCGCCGAGGAGTCGCTCGCGGCCACCGGCACCGACGGAGCGCCCGGCCCGCGTGCCGGAGACGGAAGCGCGCCGGAGAAGCCCGCGCCGCGCAAGACAGCTGTCCTGCCGACACCGGCATCGGTCGAGAGCGTCAAGCAGAAGCCCGCGCTCAAGCCGAAGCCGACTGCGGCCGCGCAGCCGCGCAAGGGCGTCACCGCGCACCTGCCGCAGCACCAGCAGCCGGTCGCGAAGGTCACCAAGCCCGCAGCCAAGCCCGCCGCCAAGCCGTCCCCGGCGTCAACGGCGTCGACGGCCGCGACCGCCGCCCGGCGCCGCGGCGTGCTCCTGATGCGCCGCCGCCGCGTGGTTGCCGCGTTGTTCACGCTGGCGACCCTGGGCGCCGTCGTGAGCACCTTCCTGGGCCTGGACTACATCTGGGCCATGCTGGCCCCGGCCGCGCTGTTCTCCGGCTACGTCGTCTACATCCGCCGGGACGAGAAGCAGCGTGCCCGCGAGCGCTTCCGCCGCCGCCAGGCCGCCCTGGTCGCCGAACGGCGCCGGGAGCGGCAGCGCCAGGCCGAGCAGCGGACGTCCGCGCCGGCGTCCCAGGCGGCTCCCGTCGACGCGGTGGTGCGCGAACCGGAATCCACGGTGTGGCGGCCCGCGCAGTCTCCGCACGAGTACAGGCGGGCAGCGAACGGCTAGCGCTGGGAAACGGGTTTCAGAACGGGTCGGCCCATGTGATAGATTTCAGACTCGTTGAAGGGCCTGTGGCGCAGTCTGGTAGCGCACCTCGTTCGCATCGAGGGGGTCAGGAGTTCAAATCTCCTCAGGTCCACAAGAGCAATACCCCCGATCTTATGATCGGGGGTATTTTTCGTCTCACAGAATCGCATTGTTGCTGGTCAGCGCCATGCCTGACGGCATCGACCGCAGGTATCCTCGTCGCATCAAGCCCTGATGTCGATCATGATTTACGGTCGTTCGCGGCGAATACGCGGCGAAGGTTTCAGGGGCTGCTGGGGTCCGTGTCGTCGCTGTCTGCGTCGTTTGTGCCAAGCGCCTCCTCGATTCGCTTGCGGGCCTGTTCCTCCTGGCCGTCGACGCACTTGGCGTAGGTGCTCAGCAAGATCTCGACGCTGTGGCCGGCCCACTCGGCGATCTGCGTTGCCGGTACGCCGGCGTTGAGCCACGTGGATACCGCAGCGTGCCGGAGGTCGTACGGACGTCCAGCGAGCGGTGACGCCGCCTGCGACTCAGTGAGCACGGCCTTGCGGGCACGCTCCCAGATGTAGCTGTAGGTGCCGTAGGTGAGCGGGTTGCCCTTGCCGTTGACGAACAACCGGCCGTCCTTCGTCGTAGCGAACGTCTCCAGGTGCTGACGCAGGTGCCTGACGAGTTCCGGGTGTGCTGGGACGATCCGGCACTCCTGCTCGGCACGGTGTTTCAAGGCCTTGCGGGGTTGTGCCTCGCCGCTATCGGTCCACGCCGCGCCGGTATACGGGCTGGACTCGAAGAACCGCAGCTCACCCCAGCCCTTGTCTGGGAGGTATAGGTCGTCTCGACGGAGGGCAATCACCTCACCCGGGCGCAGCCCCGCGAAGTAGATGGTCGCGAAGAACGCGACGAGTCTTCTCCCAGCCTCACCCTGCGCCGAGACGCCATCGAGCAGGAGACGGGCCTGAGAAGGGTTGACGACGACGCGCCGGTCGACCGCGTCGGCCTTGCGTTGCTTGGGAATCTTGATCTTCTGCAACGGGTCGGATTCCAGCAGGCCGAGTTCGACGGCGTAGCCGATCGCGCCGGATAGAGCACGACGCTTGGTGGCAGCACTGGTTTGCTTCAGCGGCGTACCGTCCGCTGCCTTAAGGGTGCAGTTGTAGGCGAGACGCGCGATCCTCGGCTCGGTCAACGTGCTAAGCCGGATCGAGTGGCGCTCGATCCACGCGATCGCGGCAGCGTAATCCTCTGGCGGGTCTCCGGCCGTCCGCGCAGGGAGGTTGAATGCCCAGTGGACGAGGGCGCGGAACAACTGCTTGCTGTCGGGGTAGCCGCCGGGGTCATCGACGAGCCCGCAGGTGATGGTTGCCAGAGACTCTGCGACGGTGCGCCGGGATCCGCCTGACAGGGTGGGCCACTTCATATCGATGAACGTCAGCGTGTGCTGGTACCAGGTCGTCCGGTTTCGCTGCTCTCGGAGCTGGGACTCCGGAAGCCCGGTCGCGATGTCGAAGGGGCTTCCTTGGCGCTGCGCTCGGATGAGTTCGGCGCGGAAGCTCTCGGCAAGAGCCTTCGTGTCGAACGTCTTCCTGGCCTCGCGTCCGCCGACTTTCCAGCGAACTGTATAGGTGGTCTTCCGCGTTCCCTTGTAGGCGCGAATCTCCCAGATGTGCACGTCGAAGGTGCTGCTCACTGTTTCTCCTGCCGGGTAGGCCAGGGCCGTACTAGGACGGCCCCGGCCGGGTGGTTCGGATGGTCAGACGCGGTCGCGCTTGGCGCAGTCGGCAAGGAAGCGGTCGAGCGCGGACCGGCGGACGCGGATCGTGCCGTTGGGAAGGCGCAGGGCCTCAGGGCCCTTGCGGATCGCACGCCACCGGTAGAAGGTGGCGCGGGCGATGCCGAGCTCGGCGATGACGTCGTTGACGCTCAGCAACTCGTCGGCGGTCATCGAGGGGCGGCGGCTGAAGCTGACCTGGTCAGTGTCGTTCTGGTTCACGCGGATGTCCTGTTCGTTCTCAGGGACGGGCATTGGTTCCCAGTGACGCTCGGTCGCGCCACCTAGATCAAGGCTTTGATTAAAGAAGTTCAGGCCAGCGGCATAGAGCGCAGAATCAGCGCGTCCTCATGGGCCGGGAGGTGCAGAGGCTGCCCGTTCTTGCGGGCATTGGCGGTATTGACCTGTTGGAAGAAGGACGCCCGCGCGGTCAGCGCGTTCTCACCGATGCGCACGAGCAGTGCGACGCACCGCTCCCAGGGAGTGAACCCGGCGTCGGCCGCCGCCGCGAGTGCGAGTGTCGGAATGTCGACGAGCACGCCGCACCGCCGGATCGGCCGCACCGTCATCGCCAGGAACCCGCCGGGCTTGAGCAGCTTGCGGCAGCCGGTGAGGATCTCGGTGAAGCCCTCCATCAGCTCTTCGAGGCTGCGGTGGGCGAGATTGCCAGGGTCGCGGCTGTAGTGGTTGTCGTATTTCTCGACGTTCGGACGGCCGGAATCGCGGGTGGTGCGCACCTGCCCGTGCAGCGAGTCGCCGTACGGCGGCGAGGTCAGCACCAGCGAGGCCCGGCCGAGCACGTCCTTCGAGACGAGTTCGTCGATGTGCCGGGCGTCGCCACGGATCGCGGTCGCGCCGCCGGTGGCGCCCTGGTCTGCGGCGTGGTCGATGTTGGCCAGCGCCAGGTTCGCCCAGCGCTGCTCGTACTCCACACCGATCGCGTCCCGACCGAGGTGGATCGCCTCGACGAGCGTGGTACCGATTCCGCACATCGGGTCGATGACAAGGTCGTCGGGCTTGGTGTAGTGCTCGATGGCGTGCCGGGCGATGGCCGGCAGCATCTTGCCGGGATGCGCCATGGAAGCTGGGATGTAGCGTCCGCGGCGCTGGGTCCTGGAGTCCTGCTGACCGGTGACCCACACCGACAGCGGCAGATCGGCGGTAAGCGGATCGAGTTCGGAGAACGGCAGGGCGGGCTGGATCGTCAAGGCGGTCTCCCACACAGTTGAGCGGTGCATCACTTTCGGCCGGTTGCGATGCAGGTCAACCACATGGGCCGGAAATACGGGCGTTTCGGGTCACCGCATAAAGCGTGACCCCTCGTGCCGCGCTACCGTTGGGTTGCTGTTGTCGGCGGCTCCGCCGCGGGGAGCGCTGAATCAGTACCTGATATAGGGACACTGATATCGGGCTGCCGCGTTGGCTGAAGCGTTTCACAGTCCCGGCAGGCCCGGCCTTTTGTGAACCGGTATGTCGGGCGCGGGCTTAAGAACGAAGGGCTTGGCGCAGTCGAACCGTAACTTGGCCTAAGCCCGTGAATCGGGGACTGGGCGGAACGTTCAGACTGCTCGTCCCGCGGACGCCTGCGGTACCCCACCCCCGCACAGACGGAATCGTCTATGCGCACGTCTGCCACCCAGGGGCCCTACTAGGGGCACGTTGATTCACCGGCCCTGAACGTCGATCGGGTGTGCGCGGCGCAGGAACAGCATTCTGGGGCTGTATTGCAGGCCCGACGCGCGGCGCGAGGCCGGCGGGTGCTTGGCCAGGCGTTCACGGATCCGCAGGCTGGGCACGATCACCAGCATCGCGGCCATCACAGCGGCCAATCGCCGGTCGCGGCCGGGGGCGTAGTGTGACCGCAGTTCACGGCGCACGGCGGCCGCTTCGTTGACCAGATCGCCGAAGGAATAGAGCCTCCGCGTCGCCGTAGTCGACGTTGCGTGAGCGAGGTCGAAGGATAAGTCGTAGTGGTCGTCGAGCAGTTGGAGGAGTCCGCCCAGCCGGACGATTACTGCCTGCTCTTCCTCCAGCATCCCCGGGCGAAGCAGCGCGCACAGTGTCGCGACACCCCATCCGCCTTTGCCCAGGGTGATCGCAGCGACCTCGGCGTCCTCGATATCTCCTTGTCGCTGTCGTAGCGATCTGACCTGCCATTCGTGCACGCGCCAGACCATTGCGAACACCGGATCGTCGTTCGTCCGGTTCAGGTGGCGGGCGATCGTCAGCAGCAGGGCGATCAGCAGTGCTTCCAGTTCCGAGTCCTCGTCCGGGACACCCGTGGCGAAGCGGCGGTCGAAGCCGGGACGGTGCGTGTCGTCCATCAAGTCGTCGTAAAGCCTGGTGAAGGCACCACCGAGCATGGTGAGTTCGAGGTCGAAGCAGACGTCGGCCGCGCCGGCGTAGCCCCACATCGCCAGGCCCACCTTCAGCCCGGTCGCCAGCAGCCGGGACCTGACGTGTTTGCGAAACCCGGGGTCGGAAAGCCTGTGGTCGAGCAGGGGGTCGACTACCCGCTCGAACGCCCGTGCCAGGCGCGGAATGTCACGGATTACGTAGACTGACAGGGCGGCCAGAGCCTGTGGTGACGGAACACAGCGCACGGCGTCGATTCGGTATGAGCGCACGCACATCAGACCCGTTCTCCACGGCGACGGGCCGGGTATCCGGGAAGTGAGTGGGCTGTGCGAGGCGTTGAAGGAGGACTCACGTGAACGCGATCCCCGAGTCCTCCGGACCTTTCCCCGACCGGTTGCGTCCCGATCTGCCTATCCCGCTGGCGCCGGAGCACGGTCTGGCCGCGCTGGTGCGCGCGGCGCTGACAGGATTGCGGACACCCGCCTTCGCCGAGGCCCACCGATTGACCGTGCGCACTGGTGCCGTGCTGTTCACCGTAGTGGCAGTCGGCCGGTTCGCGATGGTCGGCGTGGTGCGGCCGTGGATCTACGCCGTTGCGGGGGTAACGGTGGGCGTGGTGGCGATCCGTGCGGCCGCGCTGGCCCGGGCCGAGCGGCGGCAGAGACGTTTCCAAGAGCGATGGCTGTTGACCCGCACCGAGGCCCTGCGTCGGACCGCCTTCGAGATCATCCGGTTCACCGTCGTGCCGTCGCCGGCTTCGGGCATGGTCACGGTCTGGGATGCGGCGGCATATGACCTCACCAAGCCGGACGACGTCCGGGCTTTGACGGCGCGGCAGGCCGCCGAGCGCCGGTCCGGGCGTGCGGGGTCCCGCGTCGTTATCGAGTTCTGCTACGACGGTGGGGACGGTGGCACGCGGCTCGTGGAAGAGGCCTGGTCCGATCTGGACGAGCTTTCGCTGCGGACCACGGCCGCGCGGCTGGTGCACGCTGTCGTCGTCTTCCCCGACGCCTGCTATCACGCGAGGCCCGCGATCGGCTGGAGAGGCCGGAACTGGCCGGCGAGGGAGACGTTCTGGACACTGGGGACACCCGCGGTGTCGGCGGTCGTGCCGAGCTGGTAACCGGGCGTACGGCCGGACCCGGCGGTCCGACATCCTGGTCATTCGGCCCTGGCCTGTTCGGCAAGCAGCTCTTGCACCAGCAGGTGTCGGTATTGGTAGTGCCTGCCTGAGACGCGCATGATCTCCACCTCGTGTGCGTCATGGAGGAAGGTCATCAGCCGCAACGGGGTGAAGCGGCGCAGAGCGAGCCACAAGCGCACTGTGGTCAGGCTGCCCCATGCGCTGGTGCTGTAGAGCATGAGGCCCAACCCAGCCCCGGCCAGCAGCACGCCGAGGCCGGCGCCGAGCAGTCCCAGCCCAGGCTTTGCTAGGTGGACGGCCATATGCACCCGGGGCGTGAACGTCGGCGCGCCGATGCCGCCGACCACTGCCCCGGCGGCCGCACCCCAGCCGGCGCCGATCAGCACTGCGCGGCGGTCTTGGACCATTGTGCCGATGGGTGTCGCCGGCTCTTTGGGCTCGATCGGGGTCGTGGCCAGGCGGGCGAGCCCGAACACGAGGCCGAACACCAGAGCCGCGCCAGCGGCGGCCAGGGGTGGATACAGCAGCCCGACCAGCACCCCGCCGTTGATCACGCCCACCAGGGCGAATCCCAGGTTGCGCGCGAACGCGCCGCGGCTGGTCAAATCCGAGAAGCGGACGGCGGCCAGCGCGAAGCGCCGCGGTGGCTCCACCGGCAGCGTCCCGACGATCGAGCCGCCGACCAGCCCCGCGGCCGCGCCGAGCGCGACGCCAAGGGCGGGGTGGCCGTACACGCCGAAGAGCAGGGTCCCCAGCGGCATACACAGCAGGGCGCCGACGATCATCGGCGTGAGGACCAGAACTTTGCGGGGAACGATCTCGTGCAGCTTCCACCAACTCAGCTCATTGATGTCGCTGTCCGCCATATGCCGTGCGATGCGCCGGTGGTAGTGCAGCGCGTCTTCAATGGGCCAGCCGATCTTCGGCTTGCCAGTGTTGTATTTGGAGTGATCTGGAACGTACGCGGCCTGCAGCGTGCGCTCCAGGAGATGGCGCTCAATCGTGGCGCGGTCCGGGAACCTGGCGGTGTCCAGCAGCTCGTCCGGGCTCGTCTCCATGCCGCGGTAGGCGTCGATGGCGAGCCGCGCCATCAGCGGGTTGGATAGCGTCAGCGTCAGGGGGCTGTCCGGTTGCCGGCGAATCGCATGCTCGACGCGGTTCCAGGCCGACAAATTCTCCGTGTCGTCGGCCGACTGCGCCTCGATGTAGGAACCTGCGGTGTTGCCGTCCATCGGAAGCAATCGGATCCGCTCCACGTTCGGGAGGTTCCGACCCCTGAGCGCGGCTCGTAGCTGGTCCGGACGAGATGTGAGGACGTAGCGGTCGGCGAATTCCGGCCTTTCCTCGAGGGAGTCGATCACCACCCGTGCACGTTCTGCGGGGAGTTCGTCCAAGCCGTCCAGGATGACGACGATCCGGCCTTCCTTCAGCAGTGTCTCCACCACGCCAATACCGTATTTTGGATTGCCCAGGTAATCGTTCTCCTCGCGGATCCTGTGCTTCAGCCACCTGAGGAAGCTGTCTTGGTTCACAGCGCCGGATGGCCTGGGTCGCCAGGCCGACAGCCTGAACCGGATCGGAATCGGCGGTCGCTCGTCATCCTGTGACAGCCGTGCGGCGATCATGTGGCTCAACGATGTCTTCCCGCTTCCCGCAGGACCCTCGACGATCAGCCTTCTTGCTTCCCGCGCAAACGAATCAACCAACGCCGTCACGGTGCGCGGATCGGTGCTGGTCAAGTTGTTGTTCACCGCTTCCCAGGGCACGGTCATGATGTTCTGTGGCTCACGCAGATGCAGAAGCCCCACGTCCTCCGCACATTGCACCTTCACCTGGTTGCGCAGGACCGCGGCCGCACTGTCGAGCTGGTCCGGGTCGGCTACGGCGGAGTCTTGGTTGAACCACTTCTTGATGGTGTCCCGATATGGCACTACCGCGACGAGACTGGTCAGCAGGGAGGAGTACGTCTTGAGGCTGTCGGGACCCCACTCCGCGAACGCGAAGATCACAAAGACCGCGACCGGGACCCACACCAGGTGGTGGATGCTTCGCAGGATCCTGCTTACCATAGGCTCATCTAACCGTCCGGGCCGACGGGCGTCGAGGGTGCGTGCCCGAGGTCGCGCGTCGACGAATCGTGCGAGGGAGGCCGCCATGGTGTTGTCGCCGATGCGAAGGCGTGGAGGGCGTGTTAGTCCGCGACAGGTCATGCGCTGGACGGCAGGATCGCGGTGAGGTACACCGTCACGTCTCAGGCGTGATTGTCTTGTGTCGGGCCTCCAGGCACATGCAAGGCACCGTTTCGCTGGCGCATCCCGCGCCTTTCGCCCGATCGCAGGTCAGGGTCCCGAGGCGGCGCGGATGTCCCGGCCCCGTCAACTCCGCACGCTGCCGCCTCGCCGGGACGTCGATGGTTGGGTACGAAGCGTCTCCTCCTAGCGGCAGGGCACTACGCCAGCGGCCCGTACATCACGGCGCCGGGCGGCTCCGAGCTTCAAATTCGGAGAGCCCTAACCGTGTGAACAATTTGTTCGTTAGTCGTTTCTTCGGCCTGATCGATGGCCACGAGGGTGGTTTGGGGGTACCAGCAGCCTTAGCTGGCGCTTAGATTCCCAGCTGAAGGCCGGTACTGTCACGCTTCTGGTTCCGGGGCGAGCACCTGGACGGCGCGCCCGTCCGGGTCGGTGAGTATGTGCGTCCCGGACGCGATGAGGGCCCTGCTCTGCGATGGTGCGAGCGTCAGACCGAGCCAAAGTGGCCCTGTCGTGTGGCCGTCACGCGGTGGGTAGATCTCGAAGACAGCGCCGTCGGCAAGCACGGCAGCGAAGTGCTCCGGGCCGGTGCCGTGGCGTTCGGCGGTGAAGTCCAGGCCGAGCGCCTGGTAGAAGCGGACGCACTCCTGCACGCGCTCGGTGTACAGGACGATCAGCGATACCCGGGTCCCTGACGGCTCGGCATTCATGTGCTCATTCTGCCGGTTCCGCAGCGGTGACGGACCTGCGGATAGCGAGCGCTCGAAGTTCTTCTCAAGTCCCTGAGCAGCGGAGGTAAGGCACAACTCGGGGCGGGGCGAGTGCGGGGCGAGGTGTGGCTACGCGCCACGTAAGCCATGGCTAAGACGGCCCGACGAAGCGGCTGGTGACAGATTCACAACGCTTCTGAACGGAGCCACCTGCCATGTCGAGCACCACTAACACCTGCGCCGCGGACACCACGCGCGAGTCCTCGCCCCTGCACTCTGTCGAGATGGCGTTCGCTGCACTCTGCACCGAGCCGAAGCCTATGGCGCTGTTCGGCGCGGCCGTCCACCCTCAACTGCTGGCCAGCTGGATCCCGCTGGACGAGCTGCGCAAGGCGCTCATCACCAAGAAGTACGACCTGCACGTGTGCGACGCGGTGTGGCGGGAGATCGTCGACCGCTCCCGCGCTGAGGGGGCGATGTGGACGGTCGCGGCAGCTGGGATGGCGGCCCCGGCGTTGAAGTGGGTGGCCAGGATGTACTCCCCGGACTTCGACGGCGACCGCGATGACCTGGATGCCGAGATCCTCACCGGGTTCCTGGAGCACCTGGCCACTATCGACACCTTCCGTCCGGCGATCCTGCACCGGCTGCGCTACGCCGCCCAGCGGGCCGGCGAGCGGGCCGCGAAAGCCGACGCCACTCACCGCAAGTCGCACACCGATGCTGAGTCCGCGCCGCCGAAGTCGCCTTGGGGCCACCCGGACCTGGTCCTGAACCGTGCTGTGGGCGAGGGCGCGATCACCGAGGCCGAGGCGGACCTGATCGGGGCGACCCGACTGGAGGACGTGTACTTGGCCGAGGCCGCCGAGATGCTCGGGATCACCGTGAACGCGGCGAAGATCCGCCGCCAGCGCGCCGAGGCGCGGCTGGTGGCGTGGTTGACGGGGCGGCCCGTGCCGTCGCGGACCGCGCTGAAGGAAGCCCGCGGCCGATCCGTCGCCGGTGTGTCGCAGAAAGGGTCACCGATCGCGGCGTGACCCTTCGAGGTCGTTTTCCCGGCCCATGTGGTCGAGACACAACTCACTGCCTCGACGGGAGTCCGCATCATGACCATGAACCCTGTTAAGCCACAGCCGCCCCAGCGGCCGGTCCCGGCCTCGGTGTATCGGCGTCGCCGGGCCGCGCTGGTGCTGTTCGCCAGCGCCGTGGCGATGCTGGTCTCCGCGACGAACTCGCCGGCCGCCACCTACGGCGACCACGTGCAGGACCTGGCGGCTGCGACGCTGCCGCAGGTCATCTCCAACATCCGGGACTGGATCGTCGGGATCCTGGCCGGGGTCGCCACGCTGTTCCTTACTATCGGCGGGCTGCGCTACGTCATGGCCGGCGGGGACCCTTCCGAGGTGGAGAAGGCCAAGGGCGCGCTGAAGTCCTCAGCCGTCGGTTACGTGCTGGCTGTCTTGGCCCCGGCCCTGGTCTCCATCCTGCAGGGCATCGTCGGCGCCGGCTGAGCCGCACCGGGCTCGTCCCTCTTTCCCTCTCGCTTTCAACCTCTTCTGCAAGGAGCTTTCGATGAAACGTGCTCTGATTCGCTTCGCCGCCGTGGCCGCCTTGTGTTGCCTGTTCGCCGGGGGTCTGGCGCTGCCTGCCGACGCCGCGACACCGGTTCCGCCGACCAACGTCATCACCATCTCGAGTCCGGACCAGGTATCGGATACCGTCGATGCCACTCTTTGCCCGTGGCGGATGGCCTACGCCGCGGTGCTCACCGAGAGCGTCTCGAAGGCAAACGGCGCTGCCAGCCGCCCGATGAGCCAGACGGTCGTCCCGCCCTACGCGCCACTGGTGACTGCCCTGTGCGGCATGTTCGGGAACTGATGTGTCCGCGCATGCGGTCTGCGCCGGCCGGGGCGTGGCCTTGGCCGGCGCGTCCGTCCTGCTGGTGCTGGGCATGGCGGGTGCGGCTGTCGCCGACCCGGCCCCGACGCCCGCGCCGCCGATCATCACCGCCCCGACGAACCCAACGCTTTCGCCGAGCCTGCCGGGGATTTACGGACCCGGATTCTCACCAGACTCGAACGTCCCGGCCCCATCGGGCCCGGTGCCGGGCGAGGAGGCACCATCGCCGTCGGATCCGGGCTTGCTGGATATCCCGGGGCAGATCGAGAAGGCGATCGACGAGTGGTTCGGCAAGCTGGTCAAGCTTGCCCTGGACCCGGTGTTGCACCTGCTCGGGGCGACGCTGCTGTCGTCGCCGAATCTGACTGACAGCCGGATCGCACACGTGTGGGATGGCGTCCTGATCACCGCCAACACGCTGTACGTGCTTTTCGTCCTCGTCGCGGGCGTCACGGTGATGAGCCACGAGACCGTGCAGACCCGGTACTCGCTCAAGCAGATCGCGCCGCGGCTGCTGATCGGGGTGGTCGCCTCCAACGCCTCGCTGTGGACGGTCAACCAGGTCGTCGCGATCGGCAACGCGTTGAGCAGCGCGCTGATGGACGGCCGTGTCGCGGCCGACGGCATCGGCAACATGCTCACCTCGCTGATCGTCGCCAAGCTGTTCCTGCCGAGCGGCCCGATGAACCTGTTCTTCCTGCTGGTCGGACTGGTGCTGGCGGTACTCGGGGCGGCCTTGCTGGTCGGTTACCTGACTCGCGCCGCCGTTCTCGTGGTCCTCACCGCCGGCTCGCCCCTGGCCCTTGCCTGCCATGCCCTGCCTCAGACCGAGGGGATCGCGAAGCTGTGGTGGCGTGTGGTGTTCGGGTGCGTGGCGGTGCAGACTCTGCAGGCCCTGGTGCTGGTCACTGCAGTCCAAGTGTTCTTCGACCCGCAGGCCAACACCATCTTGGGTCTTCCGAACGGTGGCACGCTTCTGGATCTGCTGATCTGCCTGTGTTTGTTCACGGTGCTGCTGAAGATTCCCGGCTGGGTCCGCCGGATCGTGATGGGACGCTCACCGTTCCACGGCTCCCCGCTCTCCGGTATCGCACGGCAGTTGGTCCTCTACCAAGGCATCCGGGCCGCCGCCCCTTATCTCGGGATGGCGATCCGGCACCGGCTGTTCCCGACACCACCACATCCGACGCCGCCCGCCCCGCCGTCCCCCGGAACCGGATTGGCGCCACGGCGTCCCAGCCCCGGACCCGGAACCGGTGGCGGCGGCCTGGGCGGATGGCAGCCGCGACCGGAATCCGTCATCGTCACTCAGACCGACCCCGGCGATCCGTCACGTGGCGGTTCGGGATCACCTAATAACCCGCATCCTCCGGCATCCAGACGTCCGCCACGACCACACGGCCCGCCGGACAGCACCGCGCTGCCGCCGGTCCCAACCCCACCGCAACTGCCGCCCGGACCGTTCGGCCGGATGCTCGCCCGCACCGGGCCGGAGTTGCGCGGTCGGCAGATGGGCCTGTTCCCGCACCCCGCACCGACAGTCCGGCCAGAGCCGCCGCTGCCTCCACCAGGGCCAGCCGTTGCGCACGGCCGGTCGGGGGTCGTGCATCCGGCGCTGTTCTCCCCGACCACCCTCACGCCCCTCCCGCATGCCACCCCGCCCAAGTCGTCCGCCCAGAACCCGCAGAAACAGGAGACGACGTAGATGGCAGAGAACGACTTCCAAGGACCACGGGTTGCTCGCATCCCCGGAAACGTCGACGCGCCTGACCGTGTTGTCATGGGCTTGACGGCTCGGCAGGCTGGGATCCTCACGGCGACCGCCGTAGTGCTCTATGGGCTGTTCCAAGCCTCACGGCCGCTGCTGCCGCCGCTGATTTTCGGCCCTCTCGCAGTACTGGTTTTGGTGATCGTGACCGTCGCCGTCACCGTAAACCGAGACGGCTTGAGTCTGGATCTGCTAGGCGTCGCCGCATTGCGACACCTGCGGTCGCCGAAGCGCCAAGTGCTCGCGCCCGAAGGGGTTGAGGCGCCTCCGCAGTTCGTGGCCGAAGCGATGAGCGGGAGCACCACCTCACTGGCGCCGTATCTGTCGCCGCTCAGGCAGGTGGGCGTCGACGGCATCTTGGACCTCGGCCGGGACGGCGCGAGTGCACTCGCGAGGTGCTCGACGGTGAACTTCGCGCTTCGCACCGGCGCTGAGCAGGACGTCCTGATCGGCGGGTTCGGGCGCTGGCTTAACGCTCTGACCGGTCCGACCCAGATCTGCCGTATCTCCCGGCCAGTCGAACTGGCCGAGCGCAGCATCAGGCTTCGCGCCACAGCGCCGAGCCTGCCACATCCGGCGTTGGAGGCCGCCGCGCGCGAGCACGCCGACTTCCTCGAGTCCCTAGCCGACTACGGCCGCCTCCTGGACCGCGACGTGTTGCTCGCAGCCCACGAAGTTGCTCCCGAGCCTGGTCCACGCCTCGGCCGCCGGGTCGCCGAAGCAAAAGGGCAGCTTGCCGCGTGTGAGGTCACGACCACGCCTCTGGACGCCGCCTGGACGGCCGTGGCGATCCAGTCCGCATTCAACCCCCGCCTGCGTGCCGAAGAAGGGGCCTGACGATGAGAGCCAAGAAGACACGGACGATGTCATGGTTTGGCCCGGACAGTATCGAAGTCGCCGCGAGACATGTGCGGATCGGGGAAGGATGGGCGGCGTCATTCGCTGTGGCGGACTATCCAGCCGAGGTTATGGCCGGGTGGCTGGAGCCGCTGTTCGCCTACCCTGGGCGGCTCGACGTCGCGATCCACATCGACCCCGTGCCGAACGCGCAGGCTGCCGACCGGCTGCGGAGGCAGCGAGCGCGCTTGGAAAGCTCGCGTCGTCACGGCGCGGCCCGCGAACGTCTCGATGACCCCGAGTTGGAAGCGGCAGCGGCGGATGCGCGGGAGCTGGCCTACCGCGTCTCTTGCGGGGCCGGGAAGCTGTTCCGTGTCGGGATCTACCTCACGGTTCACGCGGGCAGCGAGCAGGAACTTGCCGCAGAAGCCGCGCGGGTGCGGTCGCTGTGCGAAGGGATGTTGCTGCGGCTGGTCCCGGCTACGTTCCGCGCCGTGCAGGGATGGACGGCAACGCTTCCTCTCGGCATCGATCCGATGCGGATCCGCCGAACATTCGACACCGAGGCTCTGGCGACGGTTTTCCCGTTCGCCTCCCCGGACCTGCCGGTTCCATCCACAGGCGGACTCCTCCTCGGAACGAACGCCACCGGGTCCGGACTGGTAATGGTCGATCGGTGGGCCTTGGACAACCACAACTCCGTGGTCCTGGCCCGCAGCGGTGCCGGCAAGTCTTACCTGACCAAGCTGGAGGCGCTGCGCAGCCTGTATCAGGACGTACAGGTTCTCGTGGTGGATCCGGAGGACGAGTACGCGCGGCTCGCGGATTCCGTCGGCGGAACCTACGTCGCGCTCGGCGAGCCCGGCGTACGAATCAATCCGCTGGACCTGCCGCAGCATTCCGCAACGCAGTCGGATGCCGTACGGCGTCGAGCGCTGTTCGTCCACACCGTCATCGCGGTGCTGCTCGGGCAAACGCTGACCGGTGCTGAGCGGGCCGTACTCGACTCTGCGATTCTTTCCGCCTATGCACAGGCTGGGATCACTCAGGACGTTCGGACCCACACTCGGCCTGCCCCAACGCTCAAAGACGTCGCCGCGCTGCTAGCGGCGGATGGCACCGAGACGGCGCGATCGCTGGCCGAACGCCTCGCACCGCACACCACCGGCTCGTTCTCCGGACTGTTCACCGGACCGACGACAACCTCAGCTGCCGGGCATCTGCAGGTCTTCAGCCTCAAAGCGCTGCCGGAGGAGCTGAAGGCGATTGGGACGCTGCTGGTACTGGACGCGATCTGGCGGCAGGTCGCCACCGGGCCGCGCCAACGGCGACTCGTGATCGTCGATGAGGCGTGGCTGCTGATGAAGGAGCCGGAGGGCGCGAAGTTCCTGTTCCGCATGGCCAAGGCCGCCAGAAAACACTGGGCCGGGCTCGCGGTAGTCACCCAGGACGCCGCCGACCTACTCGGCACCGAGCTCGGGCAGGCGGTGGTGGCGAACGCCGCCACCCAGATCCTGCTGCGCCAGGCACCGCAAGCGATCGATGCAGTCGCATCTGCGTTCCGGCTGTCGGCCGGGGAGCGGGGATTCCTGCTGTCCGCGACAAGGGGACAGGGCTTGATCATCCTCGGCGCGAGCGCCAGAGCTGCGTTCCAGAGCGCTGCCTCCCCAGCGGAGAACAAGATCGCGACAACTGATCCCGCAGAGCTACAAGCCATGACCGGCCACGAAGACAGCCATGATGGGGAGGACGACCTGTGAACACCCCGAGCCCAGCCCCGCACGAGCCGTTCATCGACTTCCTCAAGGACCCGAACGCCTGGTGGAAGCAGGTATGGACGACGCTCTCCGGCGTCGCCGAGCACTGGTGGCTGTCAGTCGTCTTCGCCGCCGTGGGGGTTGCGACGACCTGCATCGCGGTCCGGGGCGAGGTGTTGCGCCGCCGGTCGGAGGCTATGAATCACGGAGCCAGACTGATTACCGTGCTCGTGCCGCCGTCGGTTCACGCGTCGGCGGGGCAGGCGTTCTGGGCGCACTTGCACGGGCTGTTGCGCCCGGCGTGGCGGCGCGTTACCTCCGGGCAGCCGCACCTGTCGTTCGAGTACGCCTTTACCCACTCCGGGCTGACGCTCTCGATCTGGGTACCAGGCACAGTGCCGCCGGGGATCGTGGAGCGCGCGATCGAGGCAGCCTGGCCCGGAGCCCAAGCCCATGTCGCCGAGAAAACCGTGGCCCCGGCGCCGCTGACCAGGCTCGTACGGTCCGAGGCCCGCATCTCGGTCCTCACGCCGACGCCGATCACCGGAGGCAGGCTTCGCCTCGCGCGGGGCGACGTGCATCCTCTGGCATCGAAGTTCGACACCGATCCCTTGCGCCCGCTGCTGGGCGCCGGCACTGGCCTGGCCCGCACGGAGTACGCCTCAGTGCAGGTCCTCGCCCGCCCGGCGACCGGGCTGCGGGTACGCCGCTATCGCAGGCTGCTATGTAATTTCCGTAAGGCGCCAGGCCGCGCCTCGGTGCTGTCCGCAGGGTTCGACATCGTCACCCCCGGCGGTGTCGCGAAGCCGACGGCGATGCGCTCGGATCTGGAGCACGCCGCCGCGGTCCGCGCCGCGCTCGTGAAGTCGGTCGGGCCGTTGTGGGAGGTCGCGGTCCTCTATGCCGCCGCGTCCACCGGCCCGGAGGCGACGAGCCGCGCTGAGCGGAAATCCGATCACGGTCGGCTGCGCGGGATCGCGCACGGCGTCGCGTCGTCTTTCGCGATCCACGCGGAGCGGAACTGGTGGGCAAGACGCCCCGTGTTCCGCCTGCGCCGCGACGTAGAGCAGCGGCGGCTTCGACACGGAAACCTGCTGTCCCTGACCGAGCTGGCAGCGGTCGCGCACTTGCCGTTCGATGACGCCGCGCCGGGCGTCGCGAAAGCCGGGGCGAAAGCCACCGCCCCACCGCCGCACATCTACACAGGGCTCGGCGACGGGCTCAAACCCCTCGGGATCGCAGACGCCGGCGGAAACCGCCAGGTCGGCCTGACCATCCCGGACTCCCGGCACCACCTGCACATCATCGGCGCGACCGGCTCCGGCAAGTCCACCTTGATGGCGAACCTGGTGCTTGCCGACATCGCTGCCGGACGCGGCGCGGTCGTCATCGACCCCAAAGGCGACCTTGTACCGGACATCCTCGCGCGGCTGCCCAAACGAGCCATCGAGAAGACGATTCTGTTGGACCCCGCACGCGAGGACATCCGACCGGCGCTGAACGTCCTAGCAGCCAAGAGCGACCAGCAGACGCAGCTGGTCGTGGACAACCTGGTCGGGATCTTCCGAAAGATCTACACCTCCTACTGGGGTCCGCGCACCGACGACATCATGCGCTCGGCCGCACTGTCGCTTTTGAAGGTGCAGGCAGCCAAGCGGAAGGCCGGCGGAACCCCGAAATCGGTGACGCTCACCGACATCCCGGTGCTGCTGCTTGCCGATGCCGCCAAGCGGGATGCGATGCTGGAGGGACTGTCCGATCCCGTGCTGACCGGGTTCTGGGACTGGTACGGCGATCTGTCGGATGGCTCCCGCGCTCAGGCGGTAGGCCCGCTGATGAATAAGCTGCGGGCCTTCCTGCTGCGGGATTTCGTGAAGAGCACGGTCGCCGCTCCCGTCTCCGGGTTCGCCATGGCCGACGTGCTCAACGGCGGCGTCCTGCTCGCCCGGCTACCCAAGGGCCTGCTGGGCGAGGAGACGGTGCGGCTGTTGGGCTCCTTCATCGTGGCGTCTGTCTGGCAGGCTGCGTCCGCACGCGTCGGCCAAACCGAGGGCCGACGCCTCGACAGTTCCCTGACACTGGATGAGTGTCACAACTTCTTGACGCTTCCATATCCGTTGGAGGACATGCTTGCTGAGGCCCGCGGTTATCGGCTGTCCCTGGTGCTCGCGCATCAGAACCTCGCCCAGCTTCCGGTGGACGTTCGCGAGGGCGTGTCGGCGAACGCCCGCTCCAAGGTGTTCTTCTCCGTCTCCCCGGAAGACGGCCGGGACCTGGAACGACACACCAAGCCGTCGCTGCTCGCCCACGACCTATCACACCTGGGCGGCTATCAGGCTGCCGCCCGGCTGGTCGCCGATGGGCAGGAGACCGCCGCGTTCACGTTGCGTACCAAGCCGCTACCACCGGTCATCGAAGGCCGCGCCGAGCAGGTGCTTCGCGACACGGCCCGCCGCCACCCCGCGACCGCGGCCGAGACCGCTGGCCAGGTCGTGACGATGACCGGCACCGATCCACGCTTCGCCCCCAAGCCTGAGCAGCCTGCGCCTACTCCTCGCCAGGAAGGTCGAGCCGCATGACGACTCCCGCCGTGCCCATCACCAAGAAGAAGCAGGCGAGAAAGGGGGCAGTGTCTCGCCGCAGTCGGCTCGCAGCGTTCTCCCGCATTACCGACCGCGACCGGCAGCTGCTGGTGCTGCTGGCCAAGCACCAGGTCCTCACAACACACCAGATCACCAGGGCCTTGATTCCCTGTCCTCGGGTGGCGCGGCATCGACTGGAGGTGCTGGAGGACGTCGGCCTGATCGACGTGTTCCGGCCGACCTTGCCGGCCGGCAGCTCCCCGAAGCACGCCGTCCTCACTCCGCTCGGGGCGATGGCGGTCGTCGGCCTGGTTGACGCGCAACACGCCGCACCGGTCACAAGCGATTCAGTGGTGAGGCTCGCTGCCCGGCTGGATCTGCGGCATCTGTTGGGCGTCAACGACGTCTTTTGCTCGCTGACGGCCGCCGCGCGCGATTCGGCGGACGGCGAACTGGAACTGTGGTGGTCGGAGCGGGCATGCACCCGCACATGGGGTGCGCTGGTCCGTCCCGACGGCTTCGGCCGCTGGCGTGAGAGCGGCCGTAGCGTCGACTTCTTCCTGGAGTACGACACCGGGACCGAGCCGCAGTCCAAGGTTGTGGCCAAGCTCGACGGCTATGCCGCGCTGCAGGCTGCGACCGGCCGCACCAGCCCGGTCCTGTTCTGGCTGCATTCGCCCAAGCGGGAGAGCGAACTGCACGGGAGGCTGACGGCGGCGAACCCGAAAGTCCCGGTCGCCACAGCAACCGGCGACGCGGCCACTGTTGACCCATCCGGGCCGGTCTGGCGGATTGCTTGCTCAGGCGGCCGAGCCCGACTGATCGACCTGGACCGGCTGGTGACAGCGTCTTGACAGGATCGCCGGCGGGCCGAGGCACCGTGCTTCGGTCCGCCGGCCTGATCGCGAGGGGAAGGGATCGATGACGCTCACCACTCGGATCGCGGTAGCCGCAGGCGGCGCTGTGCTGCTTCTCGTCGTGTTGTTGTCGGCGGCGGCCTCTGCGGTCGTTTCCGCAGTCACCTCGCCGCTGGACGACCTGTTCGGCTCCGGCAAGGGCGGCTTCTCGGACGCCGCCGGGGAGATCCCGTCCGGGATGTTCGCCCTCTACCATCAAGCGGCGGCCGGGTGTCCCGGCCTGCCGTGGTCGGTGCTGGCCGGAATCGGGAAGGTCGAATCCGACCACGGACGCGCCGCTGTGCAGGTCAGCAGTGCGGGTGCGCTCGGCCCGATGCAAATGCTCCCAGCGATGTTCGGCGCCTATGCACTGCCCGTGCCACCGGGCGGAGCCGTGCCGGCCTCGCCGTGGGACCCGGCTGACGCGGCGTTCGCAGCTGCGCGGATACTGTGTCGCGATGGTGCGGCACGGGGCCGGGACGTGCCCGGCGCGGTGTTCGCCTATAACCACGACCGCGGCTACGTCGCCCGCGTCCTGGAACTGGCCGACGTCTACGCTGCCACGCCGCCTCCTGTCGCCGACGCCCTGGTGATCGCCGCAGCCAGGCAGGCGCCGTCCCATGCCGCGCGGATGGCGCTGGACTACGCCGCCGCGCAGATCGGTCAGCCGTACGTGTGGGGCGGCGACGGTCCTGACCGCACTGGCGAGGCCGGGTTTGACTGCTCCGGTCTCACGCAAAGCGCGTACCAAGCCGCCGGAATCGAGATTCCGAGAACCGCCACAGCCCAATTCTCAACGGGCCGTAAAGTGGAGAGGGAGAGTCTCCTTCCCGGCGATCTAGTCTTCTATGGAACTGCTGGAGTCTTTTTGCACCACGTGGCAATGTACGTGAGTGATGGATATGCGATCGATGCTCCGCGGCCCGGAGCGCACGTTCGTCTGGACCCGGTGGACGCGCCCGACTACGCCGGAGCGGTCCGCGAGGGCTGAGCCGTCACAATCGTCATCGGGGCCTGCTTTAGCTCGGCTGCGGCGCAATACTCCCCGATGGTGCTCCACTGCCCGCTCCGAACCCGCTCCATTGGCCACCCCTTCGATCGGAGCGCCGATCGGAGGCTTACCTTCCCAGGCCAGGGCCGATTGTGAGGGGAGCGCGGCTGCTCAGACCGATCGGGCATTCCCGATCGTTCGCGCGTGCATGACGGCCCTGGCGTGCCTTAGCCCGGCCTGTCAACCGTCTTCATCCATCTCCTCCTCCCCGCCTTCGAGTACCCCTGCCTCACTTCTTCGCGATGTGCACGGCGTTAGTCCAAGAGGCCAGCCGGCGAGCGGAAAGGTGGTGGAGGAAAGACGGTTGAATTGTCGCTGAGGTGCACCGAAAAAGAGGTGAATCCGTACGCCAAACGGGTGATGAAATGGGGTGTTTCGGCTTGCCTGGTGCGTTTTTGTCGAGACATCATGGGCATGTCAGAAAGTGAAAGGTGGTGGTTAATGAAAAACCGCCCCGAACTATTTAAAAAAGGGAGCCATGACATGACGGACACCGCGATTGGTCCGAACGAAGTGTGTGAGCCACTGCGTAGCGCACCGCACGCCTCCGGCGTCCTGCCGGAACGTGCGGACGCCTGACGAGGCCCCGGCGGCGGGGGTCCAGCCCCACCGCCGGGAATCAGGCCCGACCAACAACACCCAACCCTGTGAAGATCAGAGGAGTCTGTCGTGAACCCTGACGACATTCTGGCGGACATGCGGGATCTCGCTGGCAACGCCACGCGGGCGGCGAAGAACCCCAACGGCTGCGCCGACAATCAATGCGCGTACCGTCACCGCGCTGAGTCCATGGCGGCCCGGTTCACCGCGCTCGATACCGACCTGAGCGGCGGCGGGCTCATCCCGATGGCCTGGGCCGGTGGCCCCGACTTCCCCGACCAGCGCCTGTCTGACGACGACCTGTAGACGCGCTCCCACGCGGAATCGCCCGCACTATCTGACCGGTCGCCACGCAATCAAGCTGCACTTCATCGGCTTGGCGGCCGCCCTCAAACCGCGAGTTCAAGCCCTGTCCGGGGCGGAGCCATGCCGGAAACCGGTTGCCCGCCACCGCAGAACACCCTCGAAACGGAGCCACCATGTCCGAGTCCACGTTCGCCCGTGACCGCGCTGAAGGCATCACTGGGATGGACTTCGAGTCCTTGTCCGTGTTTGCCGATGGCGGCGACCCCTGCGACCCGTTCCGGCTGATGGCCGGAGAGATCGTCGACGCGATCGGTTGGGCGGATGAGGCCGAGGCCGCATACGACCGGTTCCTGATGTTCGTCTCAGCGGCGATCGACACCGCCCGCCGGTTCCTGACTGAGTACGGATCCCCGGACGACCCGGCCAACCTGTACGCCGAGATGACCAACGTCGCCACGGCGGCCGATGAGGTGAACGCCTCCCGGTCCGCGTTGGACGCGGCCTTGGTCGGTTTCCAGATCGCCGCCCACACCGTGGGCCTGGACTACGGCGACCTCGGCAGCCACGGCGACGCCGCCGCCTGAGCAAACGACGGGTGCCGGGGCCTCGCCCGCCCGGCACCCGCCTCGGCCTCACGGCTAACCGATCCCTGACAGCACCCGCTTCCCGGAGGAATTCCCGTGCCCACCACCACGCCCAACGCCCCGAAGGCCCAATACCACCCGGCGGTGGACGCGATCCTGGTCCGCCACCTCGGCCCTGAGCTGACGGTCGCCGACCTCGCCCACGCCACCGCCGGGCACCCGGCCGCGATCCTCATCGAGCTGCTGCACGCCAACGCCTGCCGTGTCGAACGGGCCGCCAAGCGGCTCCAATCCCACGTCGCCATGGTCGTTAACGACCTGAACAGCGCGGCCCGGGACATTCCACACGGCCTGCGGGTCGAGGTCGCCACCGGCACGCTGCGCGACATCCCGGCACTGGTCGCCACTTACCACGAGGTATTGCTCACCCTGGAGGCTGTTGCCAAAGCCGCCTCGACGTTCCGAACCGCCCCGGCCGCGCCCCTGACCAGCCAGGCGGAGGCGTCGTCATGACGACCGTCCCCAGATGCGCCTCGGGACCAGGCGAGCCGGGCACTGTCCTGGACCCGCTGATCGGTGGTGGATGGTCCTGCGATGCTCATGGCAGCAACGTGACGGTCCAGTCGGCCGACCACCGCCTCAAGGTCCAGTTCCACCCCGAACGCACACCAACCGTCCCACGACGGCCCCTGTGGCTCATCGACTATCGGCCCGCCGATGGCGATACCGGACGGGCATGGCGGGCCGCCTTCACCGACGACACTCCGGCCGAGCTCATCGCAGCCTTCTGCACACTGCTCGGCGACGACGTCGAACTCGACGACGACCTCGTCTGACACCACCCAGTAGACCGCCGGGCGGGCGCTACGGCTCCCGCGCCCGCCCGGCCCCACCGCAAAGGACTTCCGCAGCCATGACCCAATACGCCCCGGCACCTGCCGGACCGTCCGCTGCCGACCTGCTGGCCTGGTGGCAAGAGCGAGCCCGCGCTGACGCCGCAGCCGCTGTCTACTACGCCACGGTCCGCGTCGCCCTGGCTGAGCTCGGCGCAGAACCTGAGCTCCGGCAGATCAGCGCCTTGAGGCTGGACCCGGACCGTCTTGTCGACGCCGCAGCCGCTGGCTGCTGGGCCGGGCTGGCCGCGCCGTCCGTCCACCACAGGCGTCTGCGGTTGCGCCGCGCGCTGGGGCTCTTCCGCGCGGCTATCGAGCAGCACGGACCCGAAGCGGACCCGCGCGCCGTCACGGATCGGCGCGTGCCGATCGAGACGGACAGCGCCGGACAGGACAGCTTTGAGGACGCAGCCCCGGCGCTGATCGCCTACCTGGCTGACGACGACACCATCGTGCCCTTGGCCCGCGCAGTGTTGGACGCCGCCGACCACGTTGCCTCCGACGCCACCGCAGACCACCTCGCCGCTCTGTCGGCTGCCGTCAACGCCCTTGGTACGGCCGTCGCCGAGGCCGGTGTCGCCCCCGAGCGGGTCCCAGCTGCCGCAGCCGCGCTAACCGGCCACATCCATCGCCTGGACCGACGGTGATCTCTATCCCCGTTTGCGGCTGCCACGGCTGAAATGCCGAGGCAGCCCTCGCCCGTGCCACGAACGGAACGCCTTATGGACCCCGAACCCCGCCCTACCCCGGACCTCGCCGACGAGGTGTGGGGCGTGCTCGCCTACCTACTCGTGGCCGCGTTCCTCGGCGACTTACCCGCCGCGATCCTCGCCCTAGCGGTTCTCCTCAAGCGGTACCGGTAGCTCCCGGCTCACCGTGACAACACTCAGGCACAAGTCCACACCGGCCTTCGGAGGTATCCGTGACGGCATCCCCACCTTCCGTCGGCACCACGCAGACGGCGGCCCCGACACCGGCTTCCGCCCTTCTCGCTGCTCGCCTCGGCGGCGTGCTCGCGCTGGCAGCCGCGGCCTCGTTGAGCTTCAACGCGCTATGCGACCTGGCGCGCCATGCCGGCCTGCACGGTCTGGCCGCGCTGCTCCCTATCGCGACTGACGCCTTCGCCGCGTCAGCGTTGTTCGTGGCCTATCGCCTGCCCCTGGGCCATCCCGCACGCCGCACCACTGGCCGAACCGCGCGCCTCGCGCTGGCGCTCACGGTTGGCTGCAATGGCCTGGACCACTTGCTCGACCTTGCCGGCTACCTGCTCACCCGCCACGTCCGAGACCTGCTGCTTGTCGCAGTAGCCTCCCTGCCACCGCTGATCGTCGAACGGCTGCTGCACTTACAGACGGCTCTCGTCGGTGACGATCGCCTGAACGCCCCCGAGACGGTTTGTCCGCAGACCGCCGTGGCCGACAACCTGGTCGGCCACAAGCAGGACGACTCCGGCCTGACCGGTCACGCGACAGCGGATGCGGCCCGGCCGACGCGTACCCGCCCAGACGACGAGCGATGGCTGGCCCTTGCCAATCCGGTCTACCGGGCGCTGATGGAGCAGACCGGCAGGCGACCCACGGAGAGCGCCTTCCACGCCGCGCTGTCCGAGGCGATGTCCGCAAACGGTGTTGCGGCAGGCGACGGCGTGGACGGTGACGATGTCGTCCGGCCGATCTCACTGTCGACGGCCAAGCGCGTCCGAGCGCTCGTCGAGGACCGCGAAAGGCGGAAGCACACGAACACGAGAGCTCGCTGACAGTCCCGCCCGTGCTCGTTGTTGATGGGCCTTCGACACGTGCTCGGGATCGCGGTCTCCCCGGCGGAGGCCGGCGGCTGCTGGCTCGAGTCGGGATACGCGAAGGCATGCCAGCCATTCAGCTGGCGACCAGCCTCCTGCATCGCATGGGATGCCATAGCCTTGGCGGGCGCAAGCACTCACTGATTGATGCGGATGGGGCGGGATTCCGGTGTATGACGAGATGCTGCTGACCATTGACGGCCCAGACGCCACGGCGGTGGCCCGTGCATCGCTACCGGAGTTGGACCTGCAGGAGCGCGCGCACCTACAGGAGTGGCTCCAGGCGAACCCGGAGATCCTCGGGCCCGGTGTACAGATCGTGGCCAGCGAGTTCGACCGCTGGCAGACCGCGACCGGCCAAGCCGTGGCCGACCGGCTGGACCTGCTGGCCGTCACCCCGGACGGCAAGCTGATCGTCGCCGAGCTCAAGCGAGACACCGCCCCGCACACCGTCCACATGCAGGCGATCAACTACGCCGCGATGGTCAGCCGTCTGACCCCGGCCGATATTGCAGAGCTCTACGCAGCCACCGAGACCAGGGCCGGACGACCGACGGATGCTCAGGCCGCGCTGGAGAAGCTGACCACCGACTTCCTGCTGTCGCCGGAGACGATTCGCAGCCCGCGGATCGTGCTGGTCGCCTCCGACTTCCCGGCCTCGGTCACCGCCAGCGTGGTGTGGCTCGCCGAGCAGGGCGTGGACTTGTGGCTGATCCGCTTCCGGCCGTACCGGTTGGCAGATGGTCGGGTCGTGGTTTCCTTCAGCCGCACGTTCCCGATCCCGGATGTGGAGGAGTTCACCATCGGCCGCCGCGCCGAGAACGCCGCGGTGGACGACGATCCGGGCGCGCCGTGGGACGAGCCGTCCCTGCGCCGCCTGGCCGAAATCGCGAACCGGGCGACGATCGCTCTGCTGGACCTCTGCTCGGCCGAAGAACCTGGCGAGATCGGCGTTCAAGAAGTCGCCGCGCACGCCGGCATCACCGCGGGCGCAGTTCGCGGGCAACTCGCCGGCCTCACCATGAAGCTCCGCAACCCCAACAACGGGTTTGCGCAGCGCTACTGGCCCGCCTCGGTGCAGTGGCTCCCCGGCGGGTACGCCAGCTACTTCATGGAGCCGCAACTTGCCGAGACGTGGCGGCTGATCCGTCAGGAGCACTCCGCGGAGCCGTCATCTGGCAGCTCATACGTGGCAGTCGCCAACTTTGAGGAAGAATCGGCGTAGCCGATCACCGTCGACCGGCCAGAGCAGGTGACCGTTCACGAGTCGGCCGCGCCAATCACCTTCTTCACGGCATCGCCCATTGTCGTCAGCGCTTCGTCGGCCGCGGCACGCTTGTCGATAAACGGTCCCCAGCGGTTGTTCAGCTTCTTGCCGTCCGCCTTCGCGGCGTTCCACGCGAGGTACCAAGGGCGCACGACCGTGTCGTCCAACGCAAGCACGGCGTTCACAGCGTCAACGGCTTGCGCCTGGACATCCTCGGGTAGAACGAGAGCCAGCGTGACCTTGGCGCGGCTCACCTCGTGGTAGCAGCCGGTGACGCGCTGGTACAACGCTGTCACGGCCGCATCGTCAAGGTAGCCGTTGGCCAGTGCATCAGCTAATGCCCACAGCGTCGTGTTGTACTCCGACATCGTGCTAAGGAATGCGGTACAGCTGTCGCGCAGTAGTTGGCGCTCTTGGCTGCTGCGTGCCTGAGCCTGCTGTTCCAAAGCCTTGCGGCGGTCACCGCGTGACGTGACCCAAGCCGTCGACAACGTGCCGCTACTGCCGATAGCCGCTCCCAGCAGGCCGACTACTCCGGTGATGATCTCGGAAGACATGTCTATCTCAGTACTATGATTTAAGTGCTCCGTGAAGTCTTCCGATGTTGACGTCGGATGCCGCGCCTCAGGCGGGGGGCGATCGGAGCGCTACTGCATACATCGGCAGACCCGATTACCGCATCGCGTGATCGTCATGGACGGCGGCCCTGGCCAACTCGATTCGGCCGTCCGGCAACGCCCACCACAACAGCCGCGGCGCGGCCGGGGTGTTGCTTCGGATGTCGCAGCGCCACCCGGACGCACCGTCAGCACGGACCAGCGGCGCGGTGCTCCCGCCTCGGCTGACACGCTGACGGTGGGCACGGCGGCCGTTCTTGGCCGACGCCTGACCGGTCAGGACGTCGACCGTAGCGGTCAGGATGGCACTACGGCCGACTACCTGCAGAGTCTCCAGCGAGTCCAGGAAGTCGGGTCCGAGGTCGTACTGGGCGAGCGGACACTGGTCCCGCTCCTTCTCCGGCAACGTGTGAAGCCAGTGCTGCTCGATTTCGTAGCGGAACTGGACGGCCGGATTGGCGTACACGGCTGGCGGTGTATAGCGGTAGTCCGAGCAGGAACGTAGTTCAGCGAGGTCGCGCCGCAGCCGCTTTCGCTCGGCCGTGAGGGAGCTGATCCGGGCGCGCGCCTCGGCGAGGTCTTTCCGTGCTTCGAAGAGCGGGTCTGACGGGATCGGCTGCCGTCGGTCAGTGCTGCACCACACAGCCACTGGTTCCGGCCGCAGGAAGGCGACGATCGTCTGCGCGGCGCGCTCCGGCCACGCACGATCGACGTAGATCCATGGGTGGCGGCGCGGGTGGTCATCCCGACCCGCGCCCGGGAAGAAGATACGCGCCGATCCAGTGCCGAACCGCAGCCGGTCGGGCAGCAGGGCACACAGTGCCTGCGTCGCATCGTGGTCCGCGAGCGCCGCAATCTCAGCATCGTCGCCGAGCATGTCCGCCAGGCCTTGCGGGTCCAGCAACAGCGGGGATCGGTGGCCGGGTACTGGCGAGAGCACCACCATTGGTCGAATCCGGCTTGGGCTCCAGATCTGCTCGATCAGCGTCGAGATCTCGGTCGTGCTGACCCTTGGCCAGGCGATCGTCTGCGCCGTGGCGAGGCGGTTTGGGACCCGTCGCGGCAGGGCGGGGCCCGGCAGGTTCACCGGTTGCCGCCGATCCGCGTAGGCCGCCGCACCTGGGCAACGACCAGCTTGCCGTCTGCCAGCGGCACGACACCGAGACCGCAAGACAGCGCTCGCACGATTGCTAGACCCCGGCCCCGCTCGTCATCATCTGCTGCCTGTGTCAGGACGGGAGCGGCCTGGTCCGGGTCGAACACCTCGACGCTGATCCGGTGCGGCAGCAACCGCAGCGTGAGGTGCACTACGTACGGCACCGCGCCCCCGACGACCGGCCGCGATGCCGCGTTCGCGACGAGCTCAGACACGATCTGCACCACCACCGGCTCCAACTCGCCGACGTCCCAGTCTGCAAGTACGGCGGCTGCATGGCGTCTGGCCCAGCGCGGAGCGGTCAAGGTTGCGGCGAAGCCCTGGGTAACCACGTCAAGGAACGGCGCGTGGGCCGGGCGCGGCGGGACCGGCCCGAAGACCACAGGTATCACCGGAACTGAGGACGCTTTGGCGGTGTCAGGCGTGCGGTTCATCGTGTTCTCTCCTCCGGATCAGGACGAGGGCTCGGACGCCTGGAACGTGCGCGGCTTCTCCAGCACCATGACGGCGGTGCCGCGAGCTACAAGGACGTCTAACGCGTTCGAGATGGCTCCGGCGCTCTTGCCAAGCGCCTTCGACAAGGCAGTCGGCGTGAACGCCTTGCCGTGATTGGCCAGTAGGTGCTGCAGCACGGTTTCACGTAGCACGCCCCTGCCCATGTGCTCCGTCGGCAGTGCCGTGACGGTTCCGTCGGACGTCGACTCAGATACGACGGGGGCAGCGGACCACGCGGCATGGTGCTCCGGCGCCTCGTTGAGGCGATCCGGCATCGGCTCCTGTTCTGAGGCGGGCGCGGCGTCGTCCTGCTCGGCGCCCGTACCGACGTCGCCAGAGAGGAGCGGTCCGGCTGTTGTCGTCGCGGACCAGATGTCCGCCGGGCGGGGCTTACCGTCAAGGATCGGGAAGATCTTGCGTGTCGCCAAGCCACGATCCTCCAGGTATTTGAGTGCCGCGGCAGTACTGGAACGCGGCACCTGCGCCGCGTCGGACAACGCGTTCACCGTGGTCTCCGGGAACTCCATGAGGGTGGCCAGAACAGCGCGCCGTCCCGGCGAGAGGATTTCTGCAGATTCAGGGATCTGGTTCTCGTTCATGCAGGACTCTCCTGTCGGGCGGGAAATCGACGAGGGCTCGGACGGGCGGCCGCACGAGCGACGACGGCATCCGACGGGGAGCTGAACCGCCCGCCGCGCTCGTGCGGTTACGACCATCACCGCTCGACCGGTTCCGCCTTGTCCAGGCTTTTCAACTGGTTCGCGATGAAACATCAGGACATCGACCGTTCCGGGTGACCAGGCCTTGACTGTGTCGCGCGACCGAGTGAACCTGCTGGGATCGTTCGCGATCTTGGGCGGGTCGTCGCTGAACCGCCGGTACCGTCTCGTTGGTGCCTGTGATGAATCAGAAGCTTGTCCGGCTGCGAACGGTCTTTGCTGTCGGTCGGCACCGCGACCCCGCTGACGGATTCCTGTCGGCGCTTTCAGCCCATGAAGGGCTCTACGTCGGTCGCTGGGGACGGCGCCTCCGAGGCCGTCGCTGGCTGAACCTGGCCAGCACCCCGATCCGCTTCCGCGCCGAGGGCAGCCGTGCGTGGCGCTGCTTCATCGCGATCGGGATGGTGCTCTCCGGCGGCCTATCCCAGATGCTCGTTGACGTGAGCACGAAGGGCATCGCGGTCGGTCGTCGGGACGGGCACGCGGGCCTCGATGTGTTGCCGACCGTAGGCAACGACAGCGTGTGCTGGACCATCGTCCGCTTCTGGGCTTGGCCCATCGGCCAGGGTTATGGCCGCAGCCTGATCAAGGACGTCCTGGCAGCCGCCGACGAGTCCGGCGCGACGCTGCTTCTTCAGGCTGGCAACAGGCGCCTGGCCGAGTACTTCTACGCCCCGCTCGGGTTCGAGGTCCAGCAGGGAGATGAGACGGCGAAGCGTCCGTGGATAGAGCGCACTCCGGCCGCCGCTGTCACGCTGACCGGATCAGCCTCACGTCGGATCACGGCGGCAACGGTGGCGTCGGCTCCCTGTGACGCCGTTTGAGGCCGGGTGTGCAAGAGTCGACGGGTTAGTCGGACCTACTAGGGTACCGACAAGGTGGGTACGAGCTGGGACGTTGGGCAGACCAGCGGTCTCGGCTCCCAGGTCCATCCTGATCGTTTCCCGGGTTTCACGTCGTACCGTTGAGCTCTCCTCCCTCATCGCGATGCGATCTCTTTGGGGCTCTAATATCTGGCGCGCCTCAGATGCAGGCGAGGGCGCGGGTCCAGGAGGGGAATCCATGGGAAGTAAGCGGATCGGACTGCGCGGGTCAGCCGCCTTCGCCGCTGTGACGGTCGGCGCAGGAGGCCTCGCGGGGCAGGCACGTGCCGATGCGGTGACGAATTCCGCCGTCCACAATGGTGTCATCGCATTCGCTGCCGGCGGGGGCTGGGCCGAGATCAATCCGGATGGTTCGGACAACGGCGGCTATCACCTCGTCACGCCTACTGGTCCGACACTGGCTCCGGGTTCCGCGGTGGAATCTGTCGTGTTCAGCCCCTGACGGTGCGAAGGCCGCGTTCGCTGCCACCGGCTGCGCGTTGTGGATCTCGAATGCAGACGGCACTGGTGCGATGCGGCTAACCCACCCGGGCGGCAGTGAGTGCGACGAACGCAGCGTTCTCCGGTCACGGCAGGACTCTGTTCGTCTCCCGCGGCACCGCCATCATGTCGGTTCCCACGGACGGCAGTGCCGCTGAAGAGCTGGCTCCCGGTGTCGGTGCCCTGGTTGCTACCGGAACCAACGGCTTGGCCGGCTCGTCCGCCATGGCAGGCGCGGCCGATGCCGCGTTCGGCGCAGGTGGGTGGAACATCGTCAACTCGACCGGCGATCCGATCGGCCGGGTATTCGCACACGCGTGGTTTTGATCGGCAGCACCGCTTATGCCCGAGGTCGTATAGCCCCGGGAAATTGTCAGTTGGAGAGTGACGAGGGACGCGCGGTATGTCTGAAGACCTACCGCAGGATCATCGTCTGGTTACGTTCGTTTGTGAGAGGCGAGATCAGCGGGTACCGACGAGACCGTCTTGAGCTGGTCTCGCAGCCCATGCCTGAGGCTTGGTTCCCGGGCTAATTGTGATCGTTTCCCGGTGTCTCGGGCAGGCTGGTGGCCGGCCCGAGACTTGCCCGGGGTCTGGATGTTAGAACTGGGCGGTGCCGTGGAGCAGACTGACGATGGACGCTGCCAGGCTCGGCGTGATGATGCTGGTGCCGCCGAAGATGTCGGCGCGGACGTTACCCGTTCGAGCGGCGAGGACCGCGGCCGACTCGGTCGGGACGTTGCTGTTGATGCCATCGACCAGGACGATCGGCCCGTTGGACTCGGCCATGAACGCTCCACCGGTCAGGGCGTCGGGGTATCCGGGGTTGGTGGCCGAGGCTACTCCGTTGGCGATGCCGACCTGGGTGTTCGCGAATGCGCCGGTGAACTCGCGCGCTACCCGTGCCGCAGTGTCGAACCTGTCCGCGCCCGAGAACGACTTCGCCGCGGCTGGCCAGGCGTGACCGGCCTGGGCGCCGACGGTCGCCACGGTCTTGCCTTTCAGGAACGCCGCGGTGGCAGAGTCGAGATGGGTGCCGTCGGACAGGACGATCGCGGCCGGGGCGCCGGGGGCGTCGGCGAACGGACCGGCGGCGTAGGGGCCGGCGGCCAGGGCGTCGGCGAATCCGGCTCCGGTGGCCAGCACCACGTGCTGCGGCGAGCCCATGCCATCACGCGCCACCCGCAATGCGGTGTCCGCGCGGTCGACTCCCTTGTACTGCGTCACCACGTAGCCCAAGGACTTGAGCTGGCTGACGATGGCCGGCTTCATCGCGCCATCGCCGCCGAGCACGTGAACAGCACCGCCGCGGGGCAGGACCCGCTGGATCTCGGTCAGCACCCGCGGGTCGAGATGGGTGGCTGAGCCGTCGGTGAGCAGCAGCGGGCCGCCCTTCTTCGTGGCCAGCGGTCCGCCGGAGAGCGCGTCGGGGTAGTTCAGGCTGGTGGCCAGCACCACGGCTTTCGCCGATCCGCTGGCCGTCCAGCGCTGCTGGGAAATGGTGATCCCGGTGCGGATCCGGTCGGAGCCGGCGTCGCGGTAGACCTTCGGCCCGGAGGGAGCCGGGGTCGGCGTGGGGGTGGGAGTGGGCGGAGCCGGCGGCGTCCAGGGGTGCGGCTGCCACATCGGTGCGGAGGCAAGGTGCTGGGCGTCGCCCACTGTTGCCTTCACGGTTCCGGTCCGGTCCATGATTTGGATGACGTCGGAGTTCGATGGCGTCCGCTCGTCGGCGGCGATGAGAGACCCGTCCGGCGACCACTTGGCGTTCACGTAATAGCCGGCTGGCGCGTTGGCAAGCTGGGTCGGGTTCGTTCCGTCGGCATTGGCGGTTGCCGGCATCCCGGCCGCGTTCTGGAAAGCGATGTGCTGCCCATCCGGGGAGTAGTCCGGGAACAAGGCGCCGCTCATTAGCAGCACCGGGTCCGCCCACTTGCCAGTCGCCGCGTCGTGGTGGCTCACCCAGATCTGGTGGCCGTTGTCCTGGCAGTCGAAGGCGATGTCTTCGTTGACCGGGTTGACGCTGATCGCGTGCTCGCCGCAGCTCGGGTCATTCGTGAACAGGGCGTTCGACGTCTTGCCCGCTAGATCGGAGACGTAGATGTGGCCGCTGGAGTAGGTGCCGTTCCCCGGCTTGATGTAGGGGCCGACGAAGACGAGGTGGCTCTGGTCGATCCACTGGCCCGCGAAAGCCCCCATAATCGGGGTGGAGGAGCCCGGCGTCGTCCAGGTCGCTGGCGTCTCGCCGGTGCCATCAGGCCGCATCGTCACCAGCTGGCCGGCCATGTTGTTGCCGTTGGCGACGACGAGGCTGCCATCCGGCGAGAAGGAGGTCGCGGTGTCAGGAAGCGGCGACGGGTGGGTAACCCAGTTGCCCTGGTTGTCCTGCACGACGTAGGAGTTCGGGCCCCCGTCGTTGCTGGAGGCGTAGTACAGCCGCCCGATGGTCCCGGGCGACGTGGCGTGGGCGCTGATCGGCATCAAGGCGCTGGCGCCCGCGATTGTCGACAACGCGATCGTGGTGATCCGGGTCGCGCGGCTCATGGAACCCCCTCGTGGTCCTACCTGGTGATTCCAGGTCGGTCGGCAACTTTATAGCGGAGCGATGTCGACGGAGATCATGTGTTCGGCGTAGCTTGAACTAAGGGTTTTGCCTGGTGGCGCTGTCGGCAAACGAACGTTCGTCGACACACGGAGGTCGGCGACGTTGTCCCAGGCCGGAATCGTCGACGGCACTTGTCGGAAATCAACGTCGGAGAACGGTGTAAGCGATCGACGCCACGATCCTGCCGCCGCTTGGTGCCAGAAGAAGTTTCACAACGCCGCCCGACTGCCGCGAGCTACGGCGGAACAGGCTGGCCACGAATGCGTCGCCCGAACGAGACCAGATTCGCTGGCCCACCCAGGGGCTGCTCGGTTCAGCACATTCGCTGGCCCGATGAACCCGTCGACGATTGCGCAGCGCTGGCGTGGGCGGCGGCGGGTCACGCCGCTTTTGAGCGGGTCAGGGACTTTGCTAGTTCGTAGGTGCTCGCGTCCGGGGTGCTCTGAATCTCCTCACAGCGGGCTTCCAACAACTGAAGGGTGCGGTTGACCGCGTCAGGACGTTGGAGCTTCGCCTGCACCCGCATGATGCGCCGGTACAAGTCCTCGTTGAGTGGGTCGCGTTTGAGAACCGCGTCCAGCATGGCGAGGGTGCGTTCGGCGTCGGTGGTGCCATACAGGCGGGCGAGTCGGGTGGCGGCGTCGGCGTAGTCGCGTTGGCGGTCCATACGATGCGGGAGCAGCCAGTCGGCGTTGATGCCGAACGCGAGCGGCCCGCGATACAAGCCGATCGCCGCCTCATACAATCCGATCTGCTCCTCTGGGTCCTTGCTCATATCGGCGCGTGCTTTCAGGTCGTCGAACGCGTCGATGTCGGTGGCGATGACAGCCGGGTTCAGGCGCAGCAGGTTGGTGGCGGTGTCCTCGACGATGAACGCGTCGGTGCGGCCCGCGGCGGTAGCGAACGCTGCGCGGAGCCGGAACGTGAGCTGGTGCAGGGTGCCAGGCTTGCCGGGGCGCTTCGGATTGGGCCACAGGTCGTGGAGCAGAGAGTCGCGGGACACCCCATGCGGCTCGACGACCAGGCGGGTCATCAGTGTGCGCGCGGAGTTCTGGAAGGCGATCGTGTGATTGGTATCGCCAACGGTGACGGTGATCGGGCCGAGGAAGTCGACGCGGACCATACCCGGCGGGGCGACGGCGCGCGTGATGGTGGTAGTGCTGGTCATCGGCGGTAGCAGGACCACCGAGACGGTGTCTTCCGGTGTGGGCGGGGCGCCGTCGAGGGCCGGGTCGTCGGTGAATGGCTTGACTGGTGTCGTGACGGCTTCCGGCCTGGCGGCGTTCAGCTGGTCGAGCAGGACCTTGGCCTCGGCAACAGTCAGCTGAAAGGCGCGCATGCTGTCGATCGCCGGGCAGCGTGCGCCGCGCGCAGTCGTCAGGCCGGAGGCGTCGATACTCGCCACGGTGCCGAGCGTTGGCTCGCCGAGCATGAGGACGTGAACGTCGCGGCGATATGCGCGGGCGACGACATGTGCCAGCCGCGGCTCATCTTGGCGGGCCAGGACGACAATGGGCCAGAACGCGGCGGCTGGGAGGAACCGGCGTAGCTGCGCGGCATCGGCGTACTCGTGGTCGGCCAGGACAGTCTCACGCTCAGCGAGTTCTAGCTCCAGGAGGTCCAGCAGCGTCTTCATGTCCGCGACGGTCGTGAATCGGTCTGAGTCTTGCTCGGGGAACGTCGGGCCGAGGAGGCGTGTTGCGACGTCCTTTGTCGTGTAGACGACGGCAGCGCGTCGTAACGGACCAGGGCCGCCGGCAGCTACGGCGGCAACGAGGAGCGCGCGGGCGCAGGCGTCGGCACCGTCCCCGATGAGCGTCAGGCCGTCTGCAGTGGCCGTGGCCAACGGGATAGGAACTCCGGCACGCAGACCCAGGTGCAGTTCAGTAGGGGCGTCCAGCGCAGCGAGCTGTTCGTCCAGGTCCGGTGTGCAGTCGGTGGCCGGGCTAGGGATGGCCTGATGGGGTGCGGGCTCGGCCGCAGTGGACCACTGCGGTGATTCCGTCCCGGCAGGTGCGGGGGACAGTGCCGTGCTCTCCTCAGCCGTTGGATAGGGATCCTCGTAATCGGATTCATCCTGCAGATAGCCGACGCCGGGTGGTGCGAGAGCAACAAGCTGCGCCTTCTGTAGCGTTGCGGCCGGTTCGGGGAGTGCGAACTCAGCCGCTAATGTGCCGGTTCCAAGCCGTGCTCGGTGCCGGTTGAGGAGGTGGCAGGCAGCGATCGCCGCGCCGAGGCATGAGGCGAGGCCGATGCCGACAAATCCGCCGGTCGGCAGGTGGATCCCATGGCGGTCACGGGCGGCGATGAAGCGTCCAGCGGATGCGGCAGGCGCTGTATGCGTCGCGTGGGAGACCGGAGGGCCTGGGGTCGAGCGCGCGCGGGCTACGGAGGGCAGAGCGGTCGGGTTGGCCGAAGCGTTATGCGGGACCGGTCCCTCGGCAGGCTGCGTTGCGACGCGCTGTGGAACGGTGGTTGGAGCTTCGACAGGTTGCGGTGCGGGGACCGGAACCGCTAGCAGAGCAGCACTGTCCGGCACCACGGTCGCGACGGGGCTGGGCATGGAAGTGCCTGCGCCGTTTGCCGTGTTCGTCCGCGCGATACTGGGGATGGCGAGAGTCCAACCAGGCTCGATCAGGTTTGGGTCGTGAAGCGTCTGTCCGTCGGGCTGCTCGCGGCTGGCGTTCGCCTGGTAGATGTTCGTCCAGCGTGTTCCCGAGCCGAGGTCGTGTTCAGCAATGCTCCACAATGTCTCGCCACGCTGCACTGTGTGGACGGACTCAGCGGGAGTGGCAGCATCGCGGGCACCAGGCACCGCGAGGCCAGAGGCCACAGGCCGGTTGTGTATGGCATGGAAGACATCCGCGGCTTTCGCGACTGGCTGTGGCGCGGCCGATCGCGGGGTGAGTAACGCGATGGTGAACGCGGCGATCAGCGTACGAACCAGTGCCGAACCGGGACCGCCGATCGCGTCGCGGCGCAGGGGTTCGCAGTGCCGCAGCACCCGCACGACGTCCACAGCGATCCCCGGTACCTGCATCGCGATCTGAGCGACGAAGAAGGTCCAGCAGCCCCACAGCAGGTAGACGGTGATCGCCAGCGCGGTATGGATGTCGAACCGGCCACCCGTCAGCCATTCCGTCGCTTTCGCGACGGTTGGCACGTGCTTCGGGATCGGGCTGCCGACGTACGTCAGGAGGCCCCAAGGGATCCCGGCGCTCATCCCAACCGTTACGGCAAGCGCGCCGAGCGCGCGAAGCAGACGTGCGGCAAGGCTCACGGTGCGCTCCCGGTGACGACGGCTTTCGACGTGGCGGTCTCGGTGACGGTGAACGAACCGATCCCGACCCACTGCAGGAACTGCGTGGCGACCGTGCGGGTCACTTTGACCGTCACGGACGGCTCAGCTGGCGGCTGATAAGAGCGTGCCTGAGGGCGGTTGCCCGCAGAGCCTGCCGCGTCGTCGTTGACAACGACGCTCGCGGTATCGCCGGTGGCGGCGATGAACCGCTGCCCGGCTGCCATTGCGGCGGCTGGGTCGAGCACCACCTCGCTGGTACGGCGCAGCCGGTCCACGTCGATCTGCTGCGCAGCCAGCCGGGCGGCGCTGCTGGCCTCGTCCAGTGCCTTGCCGGAGGCGGCCATTGCCGCCGCGCCGTCCACGGACAGCCCGATCACCAGCATCAGCGTGCCGACCATGAGGACGACGAACGGGAGAATCCCCCCGTCGTCGTCGCGGAGATCGCGCGTCATCATCCTGCCTCGCGAAAGACATCGACTGGCGACACCGATGTGGACTGCTCGACGGTCTGGATCGGCAGCCATCCGACTCCGGGCAACAAGGAAAGGTCGGCGTGGCAGCTCACGGACACTTTCACCGTGCCGCCGGGCCTGAAGCCGCTGACGTCCAGGACGACGTCCCGCCTCCGACAGGGCATGCCGCCGGCGCCGAGGTCGCGGTCGGCCTCGGCTCGTGCGGCTTCCCGGGCTGTGGTCGCGGTGCGGGCCAGCGATGCGGCGCGGGCCGCGGCGGCCGAAGCGTCGTCGGCCGCCAGCCGAGCCCGTTCCAACACGCCAAGACCAGCCGCGACCAGGAGGACCAGCATCAGTACCGGAATTAGGACGATCGTCTCGACCGTCCCACTCCCGGCGTCCCGATCGCGGGCGTTTCGCAGCTCAGGCATGGGTTTCCACCTCCACGGGAGCAGTGGCGACAGCGCGGATCTGCTCCGGCCAGAACGGCACAAAGTGCGGACCGAGCGCGGTGACGGTGACGACGACCTGCGTCGCAGTGCGGTCCACTGTGATGTGCGGATCGCGCAGCGATCGGTTCCCGAGCTGGTGCAGCACCTGCCCGGCCGCCTGCTGCCCGCCGTCGGGAGTGCCGTCGGCGGCGCGGGCGGCCCAGGCCGCATGGTCAGCGGCGGTCTGCGCGGTGTCCACGGCGAAGCACCAGGCCCCGACTTGGATGATCGAGACGATAACGAGCATCACCAGCGGGAAGCACAGTGTGACCTGGATCGCGTCAGCCGCGCCGTCGTCGCCTCGAAGTCGGTGCAGCAAGCGGATCATGATCGCTTACAGGTGGATGCTGTGTGCCTTGTCCATCACGAGGGTTGTGATGACCACGCCGACGCCGATCGCCAGGGCAGCGAACACGGCGATGATGAGAACAGTCTCGGTGATCTGGCTGCCGTCGTCCTCTCGGGCCTTCAAACGGGCAGCCAGGTCAGCGAGGCGGGCGGTCAGTGAGACGAGCAGATACTCCATGATTGTTCTCTCCTCGGATGGTTGTTAACAGGGTGTGGATAACGGTCAGAGGGCAGTCGCGGCGGCGGCCAGCGAGGCGTAGAGGATGAACACGGTCAGCGCCAAGCCCTGGACCATGCCAGGTAGTGACCCGCGCTCAGTGGCTGAGGCCTCGGCGGCGATGATGATGGCGTGTTCGCGCTCGCGCATGGAGCGAGCCTTGGCTGCCAGCGATGCGCGGACCTTCGCGCCCTCGGAGCCCGCCAGGGCGGCGGTCGCGGCGAGCTCGGATAGTTCCCGCAGTCCCAGCTCGACGCCGAGCGCGTCCAGATAGGGCCACGCGGCAGCCTGGTGACGGCGGGCTTCGGCCATGGCCTCGCGAATACGACGGAATGCAACGCTGCGGCCCCTGCGAGCGGCGGCGTTCATGGCCTGCTCGATCCCAGCCCCGCCGGCTAGCGAGGCAACGGTTAGGTCCAGGAACAAGCGCACCGCCGTGCGGGACTCCATGCGGAACCGTTCGGCCTCGTCGCGCAGCGCCAAATCCGGCACGACGAACATCAACCCGGCGAACGCCGCGGACACCGCCAGCGGCAGCAGCGGCGGCATACGGAACCCG
The DNA here is from genome assembly GCF_041262085.1 of Catenulispora sp. GAS73. NCBI lineage: Bacteria > Bacillati > Actinomycetota > Actinomycetes > Catenulisporales > Catenulisporaceae > Catenulispora > Catenulispora sp. GAS73. The sequence goes on along the minus strand of NZ_JBGCCM010000013.1, from coordinate 53,475 downwards.
AGCGCGGCTACGGGCCCGAAGACGATGAGCGGAATCAAGGCGCCGGCTACGGCCGCCGACGCCTTCTGCGCCAAGTGCGGCTCCACAGCACGCTCCAACAACGCCAGGTTGGCTCGCGCCTTCGGACCAGGAAGGCTGAGCCGCGCCAGCAGCCCGGTGGCACGGGCACCGTAGCGTACCGACCACGAGCCGGAGACCGGCGGCGGTGCTGGTGCCGTCGCGATTACAACAGGATCCTGCGATGCCGTGACCAGCTGTGTGAGGGTGGGCTTGGTTGGGTCCAGGCCGACAAGGATCAGCCAGCCGCCGACCCCGAGCACGATAGACGCGATCAAGACCAGCATCTATGCCTCCTGCGACGTATCGGCGAGCACGAGCAGCCGGGGCGTCGGCCGGGGCCGGAAGATTCGCCGCATCAGCACGAACGAGAACGCGAACAGCCCGATCACGACCAGCAGAACACCCTGCCCGGCTGCCGTGCCGTACGGGGCTACGAACGGCGGGTAGAACACCGAGAACCCGACTGCCATCGCCAACGAGATACTGGTGATCGTGCGCATCGACGTCCGATGCTTCGCACGCTCGGCGTTCACCTGCACGGCCAGGGACACCTGGGCGCGCGCTGCCTCGGCCAGCTCTGACAGCAGATCGGACAGGTGTTTGACCTGGTGACTGTGGGCGTGGACGAGGCACACGACCACCTGGTCGGCGATCGGGTCGGCCAGATCCTCGCCGAACGCCTCCAGCGCCTGCGTGAACGGCACCCGTGCCCGCAGCGAGGCACCCAGCCGCCCCAGCGGCTCGCGCAGCGCATGCGGCGCGACACCGGTGGACGCCAGCACCGCCTGCGCCAGCCCGGCCGCCGCGGACAGCGTGTCACGCAGCATCTCCGTCCAGGCCGCGATCGCCTCGACTGTCGCGATCCGCTCGGCCGCGGCCGTATCCGGCCCGAGTAGCCGCGGCAGATGCCAGCAGCCCAGTACTCCCGCGGCGAAAGCCAACGGCCAGCCCGTCCACACCCCGAACACCACGCCGACCACGAGCGCAACCGCCAGCCGCTTACGCTGGCCGATCGCCGCACGCAGATCCAGCGCGCGCAGTCGTGAGGGTCCGGGACGTCGGGGCGGACGCTCGCGGAACCCGGAGGCAAGTACATACAGCCCAGCGACGAGGACGACCGATGCCGCGGTCACGACCAGCAACAGGCCGGTGTCGTTCACCGGGACCACCCCAATAGAGACGTCGCGTCCGGGACCCGAAGAATCCGCGGGTCGAGCCCGGCGTCGGTCAGCACCTCGGCCAGCCGGTCCGACAACATTCCGGTCGGTACCGCCCTACGGTCCGGGCCGGGCGCGTACGCCTCGTTTGTGATCAGTTGCTCGCCCTCGGCGTTGATCACCTCGCGCACTGAGGAGACCACACGCTTGCGTCCGGGGCGGGAATAGCCCAAATACACGATGAGATCGACCGCCGATGCGATCCCGGCCATCGCCTCGGCCCTGCCCACGCCGTCCGGGCCCATGGCTGCGTACCGGGCAAGGCGACGGTCCACATCTCTGGAATCCCGGGCGTGCATGGTGCCCATTGAGCCGTCGGCTCCGAGGGTCATCGCCGCGATCATCTCGTTGACCTCAGGCCCCCGGACCTCACCGACGATCACACGGTCCGGAGACTGCCTCAGGCTATTGCGAACGAGCTCGGCCACGGTGATGGCGCCCTCGCCTTCCAGGTTCGCCATCCGCTCCTGGTATGCGTACACATGCGGATGCCGTTCGGCATCAAGGTCGAGATTCAGTTCGAAGACGTCCTCGACCGTGACCAGCTTCTCCTCCTGCCCGATCTCGCCGGCCAGAGCGCGGAGCAGCATGGTCTTACCTGTCCCGGGACCGCCGGCGAGCAATAGGTTCAGACGGGCCCGCACAGCAGCCGCCAGGAACGCCGCCAAATCCTCGTCCATCACACCCAGGCCGATAATGTCAGGAATTAATGCTTTCGGGTGACGATGGCGCCTGATACTGACGATCGGACGCTTACACGTCGCCATGGTGGCGTTCAGCCTCGAACCGTCCCGCAGCTTCAGATTCAGAATCGGGGAGCCGTTGTCGAACCGCCGCTCCTCTTCCCCGCAACGAGCGGCCTCGGTGCGGATCAGGTCGATCAACGCCTCATCCGAGGCCGCGACGGGACGCTCACCCCGCTCGCGCCGGTTGTCGGTCAGCTGCAGGAATACCCGGTCACACCCGATCAGGCTGATGTTCTCTACGTCATCGCGCTCCAGATAGGCCTGCAGCCCGCCGAGTCCGAACAGGTGGTCGCGCGCCGTCTTCGCCAAGGCTGCCTCGGCGTCGGCGCCCGGCAGCTTCCGGCCCGCCGACAACTCGGCGCGGGCGAACGCCTCCACCTCTTCTTCCAGCAGCGCCTCGGCGAGCTCGTCGCTGCGCTCAGTGGTTACCGACCTGCCGGTCGCCAGCTCCTCGGCTCGCACGACGACCGAAAGCCGCGCCTTCACGGCCGCCGTGATCTCCAACGCAGCCGCATGATCGGGCGGCGCACCACGGCCAGGGTTCTGCGATGGAATGGCCGGGATCAGACTCTCGTCGATCGTCATGATGCCGCTCCTGCCGGTACACACCGATCGGCGGCGAGCTTCGCGACGCTCGTCGCGAGGACCGATGCCGCCTGATTGAACCTCCGGGCCGTCGAGCGACCGGAAACCTTCGCTTCCCACGAGCCTTTGGGCGGCAGCAGCGGCAGCACACCCGCGACCGGCACTCCGATCAGTGCCTCGACCTCGTCGGCGTCCGCCTCGCCGACCAGCACGGCACGCACACCGAACCGTTGCTCGCGCAGCCATCCCGAAGCCCGCGCCCGCCCCAGCTGCGCCGCATCCGGCCGCGCCACCAACAGCAGCACCTCGCACAGCTCCAGGAGCTGCACGGTCTCACGATCCGACGGGCACACCAGACCAAGATCCAGCAGCACCGGATCCTCGGACTCGGCCAGCCTCTCCAGCAGCGGCATCAGCGCCCACACTGCCGACCCAGCTGGCTCCGCGAGCTCCGGTGCCGCCACGAGCGGCACCGCACCAGCCCCTACCGTGCGAGTGTGTACAGCCAGCAACGCGGTATCAGCGCTCGACCGTGCCGCCGCCGCGAGCGACCGCAGACCCGGATCCGGCGTCAGCCCGAACCGCAGCGCCGCGTCCCCACCATGCCGATCTGCCTCGATCACCGTCGGCCGCGCGTCACCGCCAGGCCAGGCCGCTGACAGCGCGAACGCCGTCATCGACACTCCCGGCGACGACTTCAACGAGAACAACCCGAGCAACATCCGCCTCAGCCCGCCACTCCGCCGACCGGCACTTCGAAGAGCGTCAGTCCCTCAGGCACCGCGCTGATCGCCTTCGCCGTTGCCCCGTCCGTCAGTAGGTTCACTACTGTCAGGCCCTGTGTGTCCGTCGGCCCGACATACGTCACCGTCGCATCCTGTGCCAGCACCTGAGCCGCGGTGTTCCCCGAGGCCGGATTCACCACCGCGACGTGTCCGCCGACCGCCAGCCCTGCCGGGAGCGCGCCGGACTTCAACGACAACGGCGCGATAGCGTCCCCCGCTGGCGGGAACTGCGCCGCCCCGACCAATTGCGGGCTGAGGATCTGGCCCGCTGCCAGCGGCACCGCCGCCGGCTTGCCGACTACTGTCGCCTCGTCGTCCGCCGAGACCACCGAGGTCCCCGTGCCTGGCGCGATCTCCACGACCTTCAGGTCCGCATCTGTGACCAGTTGCCCGACCTGCACCGGCGCGGCCACCACCAGCACCGACTGGCGGCCTCCGATGTGCAGGAAGGAACCGACGATCGCCACCACCGCGACGAGCACCATCGCGAGGCCTGTGACAACATGCGGCACGCTGCGCACATGCCTGCTGGACATCGCACGTGCCGCATCGGGAGACGTGCGGGCGGCCGGAACAGACCGATCAGCGCGTGTGGCAAACGAAAGACGAGACACAGAGAAGAAGACCTCGAAGTACTCGATGCGAACGCCAAAGGGCGGGACAAGGAAGGGCTGCGGGTTAGGAGCCGACTTTGGTCACCAATGCCTGGATCTCAGCGACCCGCAGCCGGGTTGACGAGACGGCAGTCAGATCTGGCTCGGCGCCAGACAGCCCGGTTGTCGTCGACCAGTTGACTTTCCAGCGGACCACTACCGACACTGGATACGAGCCCTGGGGCAGCGACTCCGAGGGTGCGGTGTAGGTGTGCCCACAGCTCGGGGAGCCGGCCACCGGATCCTTCGGCTTTTCTACCGGATATGGAGTACCTGGCCCGGGGCAGGTTACGGACGTTCCGTCGCCCATCGACCACACCGCCGATACCGGCACGGCAGCCATGGTGAGTGAGACTCCGCCCGCCGAAACTGTCGCAGACTTCGACACCCACGACGACGGTTGCAGCTGAAGCCAGATCGGCAACGACACCAACTGAGTCGCATCCACTGCCGGTGTCATCACCATCTGTGGCAACGGTAGATTCATGTTCTTGCGGGCTTGGTCCACCAGAGCCCTCGTGGAGACTGCCGGTGAAACCGGCACGATCGAGATCGGAGCGACCGGCACCGGCCCGATTGCTGGAACTCCGTTCGGACAGATCATCATTCGTACGTCGTACTGTTGTGGCTGCTGAGTCGACGGGGCGGCGAAGGCCGGAGCGTGATAGCTGAGCACCGTTTCTTCCGCGCACGGCGGCGGAGGCGGCTCCTTCGATCCAGGACCGTGACTGGGGCTGGAAGCTGCAGACGAATCCATCACCGAACCCGCGCAACCCATCGACGTCGTGGTTGGCTGTCCGCCGTCCAGGTCGTCCGTGCTGCTGCAATTTATGCGGGCAGCGGCATCGGCAGAGGCCGGAGATGCGCTGATGATTCCGATCGCAGCGATCGCGATGGCGGACGCGAGAGTGCGCCTCAGCATGAACTGACTCCGTTGATGGTTAGCTCGGAGACTTTCCACACAGCGTCCTTGATGACCAGCTTCGCGATGACCCGGTGCTTACCAGAGGGGCCGGTGTTGACCAGCTTTCCAGTCGAAGCGGCGTAGTCCTGGTAATCGGTCATGTCGACGCAGTCCGTTACCTCTGCCTCGTTCGGCGATGTCGCGGAGGGCGTCAGCGTCGTGACCCGCGGGTTCAACGCAGGGGTGCCTCGGGCTACTTCGCCGAGGTGATTGATGAGGAACAAGCTCTGGTTAAGGTGCAGGAGAGCGGTTCCGGTCGCGTGATGCGCCAACGCGGCGTCCTGCCAGTTCGCGGTGAGACCGTCGTGCGTGAAGTCGTCCCACATGCCGTCGTACCCCGTGATGATTGCCTGATTGGTCGCGGTGGCCGGATCCTGAACCGTGGGACTGGATGAAGCAGGATGGGGCTTCACTGTGGCCGTGGTCGAGCAGCCGCTGGCGAAGGCCCAGGCGGTGATCGCTGTCGCGATCCACATCGCCCCATGTGCTCGTCTCACGTCCGTATCCCTCGCCTCGCCCTTCGACCCAGGACGAGACCGTCTCATCAGGTGATAACTGTGATGCCGCGACACGCCGAGCATTGAGCGCAGGGTCACCTTTGAGAGTGATCATGGAACTTCATAACAGATTTACGCGAACCTGGACGAGCAACCGGACGGGTCGTGACGTGGGCGCCGTCACCGCTACTAAACGGCTCACAGTGTCCACTGCACAGAGCAGCGGACACCGTGAGCATTGATGGGTTACTCAGCACCCGTCTGGTGTTGCTTTCATCGACTGTGGGATGGCCAGGCCGCCGCAGCCTTCGTACAGCACGTACTGCTGGCTGCCTTGGGCTCCGTGTGCGTCGTGGACTGTGACGGTGAACGTGTCCACAGGCCCGCCGGTGAAGGCGGTCGGTGTTCCGGAGATGAGTCCGCCGGGACTCAGTGACATGCCGGGCGGCAGGCTGCCGTTCGTGATGATGAAGGTGTAGGGCGCAGTCCCGCCGATCCCCGTGAGCTGCTGGCTGTACGGCTGGCCGATCGGTGCGCCCTGCACCAGTTCCGTGGGGATGATGCCGATGCTCTCAGCCTGGGCGAGCCGCTTGCTCAGGCTGATGACATGGTCATCGGAGGCGTCGATGTGCAGCGCGGGGATCTTGAGACTGGCGCCGGCTTGAAGCGTGCCGTCGAGTGTCCACCAGGGCGAGGTGTTGGTGTTCGCCTCCAGGTCGAGCCCGGCGTCGACGTTGATGACCGGTCCGGCGATCCCGTACAGCGCTAGTGTCACGTCCGGCCCGACCGATGCTTTCGCCGACGCGTTCGCGGTCAGGCCTGGGGGCACGTAGGTGATCGAGTTGGAGATCGAGCCGATCGGGCTCACCGAGCTTCCGTTGACGGCTAGACCGGCGGTCGCGCTGAACTTTTGAGTGATCGAGCTGTTCGCGTCGCCGTTGACCGACGCCGAGGCGTGGGCGATGAACTGGAGCTTGGGGACGATGACGATTGGGATCGGGCCCACGTCGAAGACGATGCGTCCCATGGTGACCTGGGGGCTGATCGGGACTTCGAGCGTGCAGGTCGCATCTCCGCTCGCGTCGGCCTGGAAGCTCGCTGTTTCCGAGGCGGTGGCGGTCGCCGTCACACTGATCCCGTGGAACAGCGACCAGTTCGCATGGATCGCCGGGTGAATTCCAGCATCGAGTTCACCGTACAGCGAGATGAATCCGTTCGCGCCGCAGTTCAGGACGTCGTTCAAGTCACCAGGGCCCACGTCGGTCCGGGCTGCCGAGCGCTTCACTGAAGCGTTCGTCGCTGGAGCCGGGCCCAGGTCGCCGGGTGATTCCTCGGGAAGCGTGGTGTCCGCCGAGAAGTCTCCTTGCGTGATGGCGTCGGTGAGCACGCCCGGTTCGGTGGTTAGGTTCTGGACCCCGGCACCGCTGTTGGCGACGCTGTCGACCTTGACCAGCAGGCCGTCAGGCGTGGCGGGCCCGATGCCCACCGCAATCGTGTCCCCGGCTGCCACGGCCGACGCGCCGGTGAGCGTCACGCTGGTGGCGCCGACCGCGGTCACGGTTCCTGGATCGATTGCCTTAGTGGTCGCCGGAATCTGGTCGAAGTAGTCGACAGTCACGGTCTGGGCGGAACCCGCGGTCACTGCGAGGGTCTGCGTGGACTGCGTCGCGGCGTAAGTGGTTCCTGCGGAATCTTTCACCATACCTGCGGTGACCTCATAGGCTCCCGGAACCAGACCGCTGAGCGTCGCAGTCGACGTCAGATGAGTCTGGTAGCCGTTGGGCCCGGTGACCGTCAGGTTGCCGCTCAATCCTGCGGGCAGATCCATCAGCTGCACCCGAAGCGACGTCGACGACGGCGGTGCCTGCCCTGCGTCGGCGATTAGTTGTGCCATCAAGGCGTCACTGATTGCCGATCGGCCACCGGCCACATCACCCGCCGTCATCGAGCCGCCCGCGACTCTCAGATATGTCGCTGTCGCCGATCCGGCCACGGTCGGTGAGTCGGTCAGCAGCAACGGTTCCCGACGCACACCGGCCAGTGCACCCAAGGCTAGGGCGTCAACGCCGCCACCGGCGTTGTCGCCGCGGGCGAAGGAGATCCCGGCAGGACTGAATCCGACCGTGCCCACAGCGAAGCCAGCGATCGCGGCGGCCGTGGCCCCGCGATCGGCACCGGCCAGTCGTCTGGTTGTCACCCCCTCCCGGCCCAGGGCTGCCTGGATACCCGGCGCCACCGCGGCCGGACCGCCGAGGATCACCACCTGCCGGATACCCAGCCGGTGGACAGCGGTGGAGACCTGCGGCGACAGCGTATGCGGGTCCGTCAGCAGGATCGGCAGACCGGCGCCGGCCGCCACGGCCGAACCGGCCAGCGCATCGGGAAATGTGGCCCCGGACGCGAGGAAGGCCGTCGGAACCCCGTTCACCTGCCCGACCGCCGATGCAGGTGGGAGGCTGGCGACCGCCAGCGAGGTGTCGAAGCGAGTCGGCCCCGATAGACGCCTGACATCGGTGATGCCCGGGTTAGCACGCAACCGGGTGGCGACGGCGTTGCCGACCGCCGCCGTCCCGCCGACGAGGTAGACGTGATGTGCGCCGAGCCGTGCCAGCGCCGCCGATGTCTCTTGAGGCAGCGACGTCGTCTGGGTGAGCAGGATCGGTGCGTGCAGGTAGCCCGCGAGGTAGCTCGCCGACAGCGCGTCGGGGAAGGTCTCGCCGCTGGCCACCACAACATTCGCCGATCCGTCCGGGTAGGCGGCCTCGGCCAGTGCCGCACCCGTGCCATAGCGGTCAGGACCCTGCCACCGGGTCAGCAGCAGACTGGCACCCGAACCACTCGCGGCAGTAGCACTCGGACCGCCCAAAACGGCAGCCCCGATCAGTGAGAGCACACCGAGTCCAGCCAGGCTCAAGCGTGCAGGAACGGATGGACGGAATGAGATCATTTTCCCCCCAAGTGGGATAACCCCGTGCCCCGAAGGCCGCACATTCTGCCAGTGTTAGTCAGAGTTCTGCGAGACCCTCTCAGCGTCCGACGATCACGCGGTCAGGCAGGTGAAGCGGCCTTTCGGGGTCATGTCCTTAGGGGTAATCTTGCTGTCGGAAATACGCTCGAGCTACGAATGTCTCCGTATTCGTCGTTTGTGACAGATCTTTACTCAGGCTCATAAGACTTCAAGCGGCTCTCGCAGCTTTGACATCGCTCCGTGGATAGCGCGCTGCGCGTAGTTGTCCGTGGCCTGTCTTCGATGCGTGTCCTTCCGGGGTGCCGATCGGCCGGATGGCAACGAAGCAATCGAGTTTCTGTGCCCAAACGATCAGCGCAATCGGCCGAGGGGGCACGCGAAGAAGCTCCCACCGCGAAACCGAGTCCCGGCTGACGCCGAGGAGCCGGCCAAGCTCTCCTTGTGCCAGGCCCAAGGCCACGCGGCGGTTTCGCAACGGGGCAGTTAACCGTCGTTGCTCGAAGGACTGCCGTGTTTCGTTGGCTCTCGGGTGCATGGGTCCGTGCCGCAGCATGCCGTCGGGGCCGATGATCACGAGGCGACGGTCAAGCTCACGAGACCACTGGATCAGGTGGCCCAAGGTGGGCTCCATTGCCCCGGTCTCCCACTCGGAGATCGCTCTACCCCTCACCGGCATGCCAGCTGACAGTGCATTCTGAGAAAGCCCGGCGTCCCGTCGCGCAGATCGCAAATCACCGACTACCTGCGCGAACATCCGCTTCGCCACGTAGTCAACGTGCAACGTCATCGGCGCTCCCGGCTATTGGGCGATGAGGAGACTGCCAAAGCGCAGATCCATAAAAGCGTCCACAGGCAGTTCACGCCGTTACCTCTCCCGGCATCAAGATTTCTGCCCACACCGCGCGGGCGGCCTGATCTCCCAACACGCCCCATGCCGAGGAAACGGCAGCGACCAGTGCCAGCCCCCGCCCGTCCTCCACCTCGTTGCTGAAACGATCGAGGTCTTCGACAGTCTCGATCGGTGGCAGCTCGCAGACGTGCGGCACCGTCGACCCGCCCTCATCGTCCACGCGGACTTGCCATCGGTCGGCGAAGGCTGCCAAGTGCACCGTGAACTGTCCGCCCGGCTCACCGCTGTCACTGTGCCGGATCGCATTGCCGGCCAGTTCCGACGCGACCAACTCGACCAAGTCGGCCCCTTCGCAGCCGCCGAGTAGTCCGCGTGTGTGCTCACGCACCTCCGACACGCACTCCGGTATCCCATCGAAGCTCCTGGACCAGTACGTCACCGCATGCTCCCGGATTTGGTGCCGTCACGATGCTCGAGATCGTCCATGGCGGCCTCGATGTGGCGGTCGACGGCCATCGCGGCCTCTTCCGGACCAAGCTGCCGCTCGTACATCGCCAAACACAGCAGCGCAGCCTTCAGCCCCTTGAAATGCCCGCACCACTCCGCGAGCTCCTCGCCGTACGTCGAGTAGAACGCCTCCGGACCCAGCCAAAGGACGGCGGTCAGGTGTAGCAGCGTTCCATAGCCGCCAGTGTGGCCCTCTTCCATGACCCGCTTGAGGGTCGCCGTTTTTCCGCTCTCAGCCATGAACAACCCTCCACGATCAACTGCGGTAACGGAGCGTCAGCATTTCTCCGCTCTGGCGGTGCAAGCAAGACGTGGACAGCGCGGTTAGCTGCGTCTTTCCCCGCAACGCGGGGACTGGCGGGGCCGCTGCTGCCATGTATCCCGGCTCTGCGGGGAACGCGAAGGGATCAACCGTGTCAGGTTTCGCGCATCAGCCCTGATCGACCGTGACGGTTCGACTACCGTGGCGGATATGGAAGGGTCACATACCCGGCATGGCAGAGGTGGCCGATATGGAGGGAGCGCACAGCAGGGCTCACGCCCGCGCATGGCGAGCGCATGCGGCGGCGCACGGTTGGAACCCGTGGCAGTGCGCGCAGGCGATCGCCGAGTGTTGCGGTGTCAGCCTGCTGAAGGCGACCAGGCTCGCTTATGGTTGGCGACTCGCGGATGCAGTGGCTGCTTCTGACCGCATTGAGCAGGTTCCCGGCGAGTCGGTGGCGATTACCGTTAAGCAACTGTCCCGCTGGGAATCAGGAGACGAGCGGCCCCGCCCTGCCGCACTTGACTGGCTATGTCGGGTGTACGCGACCAGACCTGACCGGCTCGGCTTTGGAGTGGACTACAGCCCTTCTGACCACGGAACCGTGGCAGTATCCACGGCGCCTCCCGCAGTCGGCGGCCGGCTGCCGACCGCAGTCGGCGGCCAGCTTCTGGTCTTGGCGGACAGGGTGCGCACGGCCGCCGACAAGAACCTCACACCCTCGACGGTGTCGCACGAACGAATCGACCTGTACACCGACACCTTCGCCTGGCGGCGCCGCGAATACTGCGCGACAGCACCCGTTCCGATGCTGAACATCCTGTTGGCCGAATGCGATGAGATCCAGAATCTCGCCGCCGGCCATCATCCGGCGTCGATCGCCCGCCGGCTGTCGGAACTGACCGCCAACTATGCCACCTTGATCGCCGACGCTTTGATGAAGCTCGGCGAGCAACGGTCGGCCCACGCCTGGTACGCCACCGCCACCATTGCCGCCGACGACTCTGGCGAGCCTCTAATACGAGCGCAAGTCCGGGCCCAGACGGCGATGTTGCCCTACTACTACGGCCACCTCGCTGAAGCGGTCCGGCTGGCTCGCGAAGCCCAGATGCTCACCCGCGGACGTGCGTGTTCAGCCGCCGCTCTGGCGGCTGCCGCGGAAGCCCGTGCTCTGGCCCGCCTTGGCCAGGCAGCGGAGTCTGAGACCGCGATGCGTCGCAGCCAAGAAGTCTTCGACCAACTGTCCGAACCGGATGAGGAGATGGCGTTTCGATTTACCGAGCGCCGCCTCCTGCTGTACTTGTCGGGCACCTTGACCTACCTGGGTGCCACCCGTCGTGCCGCCGATGTACAGGCCACTGCACTCACCCGCTATCGCGACGACGACGGGATCGATCCGGTGCTCATCCGACTTGACCAGGCAATCTGCCTGGCCAGCAATGGCAATTTGGACGACGGCTGCGAGCTTGCCACAGCTACGTTGAACTCCATGGGCCTGCTGCACCGCACCGGCATCGTTCTGGCCCGTACTGCGGATCTGATCGCCGTCCTACCCGAGAACTACCGGCGCAGTCGGCCTGTTCGGAGTCTCAAGGAGACGCTCGAGCTTCCGCCCGGCAGTTGACCACGTTCCTCAGGGCATCGGTGCGCCTGTCAGACTCGATGGTGTGAACCTGCGCTCGGCGACCTTCACACCCGAAATGGGCTTCGAACTCCTGCATGCCGCCTGCCGCGCTGCTGGCCTCGACCCCAGCGACGCGCATCTACTGCGCCACCACACGAATGCCGTTTACCGCCTAGCCCACCACCCCGTCGTCGTGAAGATCACCCGTCCTGGAAGCGGACGGGACCGTTCCACCCGGTCCGTCGCTGTCGCGGAGGTTCTCACTCGCACGGGGGTTCCAACTGTCCAGTTGTGGCCCAGCCTGAATCAGCCTCTCGCAGTCGCCGACAGCTACGCCACGTTCTGGATGGCCGTCGATGCCACTCGTGGACCCGTGGCTGCTGACCTTGCCAAACCACTGCACCGACTCCACGACCTTGATCCAGAAGTGCTTCCCGCTTTGCCGGAACTTGATCCGTTTGGCGCGATCGCGGACTCGTTGACGCGACCTACCGTGCTTGATTCTGATGACCTGGGGTTCTTGCAGGACTACGCCGGACAGCTGGCAGAGGACTACGCCACACTCGACTTCGAGCGACCGAGCTGCCTCATTCATGGAGACGCGCACCACAGCAACATGCTGGTCGGGCCGAACGGCCCTGTCCTCGCAGACTGGGAGTCAGCCCGTCTAGGTCCGCCGGAGTGGGACCTGGTGACTGTGGCTGTGCACTGCCGACGTTTTGATCACCCCCTCGGCGAATACGAAGAGTTCGCCACGCGATATGGGCGCGACATCCGTGCCTGGCCTGGCTATCGAGTTCTTGCCGCTGTTCGCGAGCTTCGGATGATAACCACGAACTCTTGGAAGTCCGCGTCTGGAACACCTGCCGCCGAAGAGGTCCTCCACCGTACTGCAGCTCTGCGTCGCGGCGATGACGAACGTATTTGGCGGCTGCTATAGGACACCGTGGTGACACCCATGCTCTTGCGGCCGATTGCGCTGATCGGTCTATGAAGCACGCCCCAGCTACAAAAGCGACGATTGCGAGCTTTAGGGAAGTCTCCGACTCCCGCTCAGCTTGATTGAGACTTCCGGAACACAGGCGCCGAGACGTTCCTTACTCGTTGTCGATAGCGTCGCGGACTGCTGTCAACAGTGGCCCATGCGCCGTTTCAACAAGTTGCGACACCTGCTCCATCGTCGTCTCGTCTGGAGTCGCCACCAGCGCGAGGATCTCCCGCTGAAGGTCCAGCACACCAGCCGACAGTGGCCCCGGCGGGTCATTGTCCGGCGCGTCACGGACATCTTCATAGTCCAGCATGTCAAGGTGCTGGCAGATATCGCTGATTATGGTGGAGCACATGTCGGCCCACTCGCGAACCGCGTCCTCATCCATCTCGGGTTCGGTACGCATCACCATTTCCGCAGCCATTCCGAGCAATTCGCCCCGGTTACTCTCCTCGTCTTCCGGGAGTTCGCCGGTCTCCGGGTCTGCTGCGAACCGCGCCACCTCTGGCTGCGCGGCCAGGACCGGGACGAGGAGTTCGCTGGCAGGGGCGTGCAGGTCAACGTGAGCGAGGCTGCCAGCACCGAACGGCGCCGAGCTTGGAGTTTGGACAGTGGCAGCTTCGAAGACGGCCGAGGCCTGGCGAAGGCAGGAGAGTGCGACGACAGCGGCTCCGGCCGGAGTGGCTTGCCAAAGCTGCTGGTTGACTTCCTGCCATGGGTTCGTTGCAGGCATCACGGACTCCAGAACATGCGCCAAGGGGAGTTGTTCTTGCTGGCTCTAAAGCTCGGCCCGCCGACCTTCAGGCCGTTGCCGGTGAGGTCGGGGAAGCAGTTGCCCCAGCATATCCCGGTCGAGGTACCGCCCTCGACGATGCCCCATTCCTGGACGCCGGTGTTCTTGTTGAAGAGGTTGTTGATGATGGTTTCCTCGGCGTGGCCCTCGCCCTTGACGAAGATCTCATCCGGTCGCAGGCTGCCCTTGTTCCTCCAGCCTGTAGGCATGTAGGTCTTGTTGCTGGCGACCCAAACCTGCTCATCGCAGGTGCCGTCGGCGTTCGCCGCGAGTTTACGGACGCGGACCACCGAGGTGGTGCCGCTCCAACCCACGTCTTTCTGCAGGTTCTTGGCACGCAAGGCCATGTCGGCGGCGCCGCACATGGTTCCGCCGCCGGCCCCGTACAGACCGAAGGGGTCGATCCACGTGAACGGGTTGGGCACATACCCGTGGTCGTTGGGTGCGGCAACCAGCCCGAGCGGGTCGGGGCTCAGGTAGGCGGCAGTATCGGGGTCGTAGTAGCGGTGCAGGTTGTAGTGAAGGCCGGTCTCGTCGTCCAGGTATTGCCCGGGGAATCGCAGCGGGCAGTCGACACCGCGGTCGCCGGAGACCGATACCGTGCGGCCCCACACGCCGGTCGAGATGAACCAGGCGACGGCACCGTCCTCCCCGACCAACTCCGTCGGCGTGCCCACCAGGTCAGTGATGATCGCGTGGTACGCCTCATCGATCAGACGCTGGTCAGCGCCAGCAGCCCAGTTCCGCCGGATCTGGGCGACCGGGCGGAAACTGTCCGGCTCGTATTCCCAGGTGAGGGACTGCGCCGAACCGTCCGGGCCATGCACATGTTGTTCCGCCACCCGCATGCCGTCCCAGGTGAACAGCACGTTCTCGGCTGTCTCCCCGTTCGCTGCGACGCGGAACTTGCCAGTACGGCGACCCATGGGGTCGTACGTGTACCGCCAGACCGCAGCATCCGGCGTGGACACCTGCACCAGGTGGTCCTCGGCATCCCACTCGTACTGCCAGACTCGGCGACGGCCATCGAGGGTGCGGCGCACTGTACGGACCAAACGTCCGGCGGCATCGTGTTCGTAGGACGTGCGACCTGCAACTCGCGTCAGGGTCCTGTCCGTTTCCCGGGCGCCGCTGGTGTCGGCATCCGGGGTCTCGGCACGAGCCAGGTTCCCCAACGAGTCGTAGGCGAAAGACTCGCTCCAGGCGTCCGCGACAGCGCTTGTCACCCGGCCCAACTGGTCAGTCTGGAAACGGCGCGTTCCACGCAGCGAGTCCGTCTCCTCGGCGGGCATGTTGTCCCGCTGGTAGGTCCAGCTGCGTTGCATGGTCGGCGCCCCTTGAGGTTCGGCGCCAGCCCACAGGGCCAGACCGACGGGACGACCCGCAACGTCACGGGACACCGCGATCCGCGCGTCGGCCAGGGAGGTACTGCTGATCCGCCCGGCTGCGTCGAACTCGAACGCCAGGGTGCCGATCCCGAGGTCCAAGCCCCCCGCGCGCCCGGCGGCGTCATATGACCAGGTGGTCACAGATCCGGCGGGAGTGGCACGCCGGATTCGACGGCCAGCTAGATCGTATTCGTAGGTCACGGTCCGCTCGTCAACCGTTTCGCGGATGACGCGTCCGACCTCGTCCCGTGCGTAGCTCACGGCGGTTCCCGGGCCGGTTGCGGCCAACGCACGGCCGGTGGCGTCGTAGGAGTAGCTGTAGTCGCCTTGGGGGGTCTGTCGTGTGACAACCCGGCCCATCACGTCACGGGTCAGGACTATGCGTTGCCCGACGCCGTTGACCCGCTCCACCAAGTGTCCGGCATAGTCGTAACGATAGGAGAGCGTGCGGCCGATGAAGTCGGTTTCGGAGACCAGCTGACCGGCCGCGTTATGGGTGTAGGTCCACACCGCTCCGGCAGCGTTCGTGACGGACACGAGATTGAGCTCGGTGTCGAAGCTGAACTGGTGTCGGGATCCTCCGGCATCAGTGCGGGCGATGGTCTGGCCGAACGGCCCGATTTCGAAGGAGGTCACGCCGCCCTGGGAGTCGCGCTCGGCGATCGGCCGTCCGTCGGGGTCATAACTCCACTCAGTTCGCGCACCGTCCGGGCCTTCGTGCCACGTCTGCAGACCCTCGATCGTCCAGCCATTCCCACTGACGGCGCCGAGGGGATCAGTCATCGTGACAGCCCGCCCGAACACGTCGCGTACCGTCTCTGTCCTCGCTCCCACGGCGTCGGTGACCGCCACCGGGAGGCCGGCAGCGTCAGTGTCAAACCGCGTGGTGTTGCCCGTGGCATCAGTGAACGCGCAAAGCGCACCGTTCGCGAGGTACTCATACGAGGTGACAGCATCCGTGGGGTCCGTCACCGTCGTCAGGTTCCCGCGATCGTCGTATCCCTGGTGCCAGGCCGCGCCGTCCGGGGTGCGGATGGTGGTGAGGAGGTCGAAGTCGCCGTATTCAAACTCGATGACTCGACCGTCCGCGTACCGGGTTCGTGTCGTGTTCCCCCGAGCGTCGAGCTCGTGCGTCGTCCGGTGGCCAGTCGCATCCATGCTGGACAGTAGGCGACCATCGACGTCGTACTCGGTGTGGATGGCGTTGCCCAGAGGATCGGTGATAGACGCGACCCTGCCATTGGCGTCGTACCGGTAGCAGGTTGCATGACCGAGCGAGTCGACTACGGTGGTCTGGGAGCCCGGCCCGTACTCGAACGTGGCGGAAAGGTAACCGCCGTTACCGATCCCGCGGACCACTCTGCCGTCGGCGTCGTAATGGTAGCTGTACCGGTAGCCGACGCGGTCGACCCACGCCACGATCCGGGCCGCCTCGTCGTACTCATACCTGAAGGGCAGGCCGGACGAGTCGACGACGCCCGTGAGCCGCCCGCGGTCGTCGTACCGGTACTCCTTAATCGGGACTCCGCGATCAGTCCCATCGAGCAGGCGCAACGCGGAGATGCGGAGGCCGTTGGAGTAGGCCACGGTGTCGATTGCCACCCGGTACCGGGCGTGCTCTACCGCGATGGGCGTCCCGTCCTCGGCACGTACGAACGTGATGCGGTTCCCATTCCGGTCCGACAAGGCGATCAGGTCCCTGATCTGGCCCCGCTCGTCGCTGAAGTGGATCGTTGGGAAGTGGCGAACCCAGCCGGTCTCCGGGTCGGTGATGCGGATCTCGTCGGCTTCTCGATCCCACTCAAGCGGCCATCGAGGACCCTCGACGGGCAGGACCGGGTAGCCGTCAGCGCCGGGTTTGGCGTAAGTGAGCGTCTCGGCATCGTCACCGACGAAGTGAATGCCAGCCGCGTTGATGGCGATGCGCTGGTCGATCGTGCTGGCCCAGCCGGGCCCGAAGAGTCGGCCGGTCTCGTAACCGGAGTTATAGGCGCGACCTAGAACCACCGGCAGGACACCGGCCAGCTCAAGATCCACCTCTTCACTGATCATCCTGCCGGACACCACGTCCACGGGATCGCCGGCGCGGGTGCATCCCTTGTTGCCGAGGCGGCCAAGGAGATTCCCGCCGACCTTCTCGAGCGCTTTGCCGCCGAGATACGTCCCCGCCAACATTCCGGCAGACAAGAGGGCATCACCCCAGTGCCCCTGCATGCCGTCACCGACGATCTGCAAGCCGGTGCCGGCGAGTGCGATGAGGTTGTCGGCTTCGGCGAGGCCCGCAGTGATGACGTCCACACCGGGGATCCATGAGGTCGCCAGTGCCAGCACGTCCAAGAACGGCGCGAGGTCGTTGGCGATCTCAGCGATCTTGCCGCCCCACTCAGCCAGGTCCGCGCCGATGTGCTCCCACCAGTGCTTGTTGTGGATGCCATCAGACTGCGCATGGCGGATAGCGCTGGCGCACGCCTTGGCTGCGGCGATGCGGTCGTCGTGCGCCTGATTCGCCTGAGCGGTCAGGGCGGCCATGTGGGCCTTGGTGTTGTTCAGGTTGGTCTGCGCGGTGTCGTGCGCGGTCTGCGCGTCGGTGACAGCCTGCGGGTTGGGGCTGACGGCGTGGTTCTGCTGGGCCGTCTTCAGATCAGTGGCGGCGTTGTTGGCGGTGGCGGTGGCGCGTTGCAGATCAGCGTTGACATCCTGGGCCTGACGTAGCGCCGCGTCGGCTTTCGACTGCGCAGCTTGAAGCTGCGGCGCGTAAGCAGTCAGCGCGTCGGACGCCTCGCTGTAGGACGTATACAGCTTCTGCAACCGACCCGGCAACGGACCGAACTGGCCCTTGAACGCGTCAGCGGTCTGACCCACCCACTGCAAAGCAGTAGTGTCCGAGCCGAACGAGTTCAAGCTCCGATACGCCGACTCGACATCATGCGCGAAGTCGCCGAACGCCTTGGCCAGGGCCTGCACCGACTCCACCACACCCGGAGTCGGATCCCCATCCAGACCCAGGACATCCCAGCCGCTTGGACGCACCATCAGTCCCCTCCCCGTATGGCTTGTGCGTCAGAGACCGCGCTCATCTCGGCGCTGGCATCCGACACTGTTCCCCCCGCCTCCCCGCTCAGCGAGAACCGAGTCTACAAAAGCGATCACGACCCTGGTAACCCCAGAGTACGAATCAGTCACTTACCGTCCCTGCCTTGGGCGTCAGCCTCAGGGGAGTGCCGCGGCCGAATCGCCTCGACGACGGTAGCGGATAGCGATAACCGCCCTGTTCGGCCGTCGAGCACCTCCCGAACTGTTCGCAGCATCAGGACACCGGCCCTACCTACGGTCGCAGAGGCCTGATGCCGGCCGCATGGTGTGGATGCCGACGCATTGGAGGGCCTGCCGTTTCATGGACATCTCGACCCTGCTCCTTCCTGGAGCCCAGAAGCTCGCTCAAGCCATGCTTGGCGATGCCTGGAACCTGACGCGCGACGCCCTCGCTCGGCGCTGGGGGCGCGGTGATCGTGCCGCTACCGAGAAGGCCGCCACAGAGCTCGACAATTCACGGGAGCGCGCTCTGGCGCTGTTCGGCAGTGGGCAGACCGATGAGGCGCTGTTGAACGCGTTCATTGCTGGATACCTCGCGGCGTTGGCCCACGGCGAGCCCGAGCGGGTGCATGATCTCGTAAATCTGGACCCGGCCCCCAGGCCGTCGGAAGTGACAGTAGGCAACATCAACACCGGGCAGGTTGCGAAGCTTGCGCAGGTCGACGGCGACGTTCATGGCGGACTTCACATGTGAGACCGTGCCGCCGATCCACACTGAGAAAGTACCTATTTGCAGCTTTAGCGCCGCTCTAGTCCGACCTAGCAGCCGCCACGGGAGAGCTTGTGCCTGAAGATCCGCAGTCCATCGTCCCGATGTCAGCCACGAACGATCTGTCCGGGAAGGTATCAGGGCATGCGGTACAAGCTCGGTCGATGAGCGGTGGAGTCCACTTCCACGCCGCGGCCGACTGGGGCCCGGTGCCTCAGCAGCTGCCCGTACGCGCGGCGGTATTCGTGAACCGGGCCGCAGAGCTGGCTGCACTGGACCAGCATGCCGCCGAGTCCGGGCCCGGGATTGCTGTGATCGCGGGCGGCCCTGGCTCAGGCAAGACGGCGATAGCGTTGCAGTGGGCCCACGGCAACCGTAGCCGGTACGCGGACGGGCAGCTTTTCGTCAACCTCCGCGGTTACGACCCTGGCGCTCGACCGTCCACGGACGCGGTACTGGAGATGTTCCTGCGGGCGCTCCACGTCCCAGCGGGACAGATCCCTGCCGACACGGACGCGAAGGCGGCGCTGTACCGGTCGCTGCTGGCCGACCGGCACATGCTCGTCGTACTGGACAATGCCGCTGATACCGACCAGGTCCGCCCGCTGCTGCCCGGCACCCACGGCTGCGCCACTGTAGTCACCAGCCGCAGCCGACTCGCCGGCTTGACCGCGCGGGAAGGTGCCGCACGGCTGGATCTCATGGTCCTGCCGGAAGACGAGGCGATCGCACTACTACGCGCCGCCGCCGGACCCAAGCGCATCGACGCCGAGCCCGGCCCAGCCCGTGAGCTGGCCCTACTGTGCGGACATCTGCCGCTCGCGCTGCGGATCGCCGGCGACCACCTCGCCACCCACCCTTTCACCACGGTCACCGACCTCGTGGACGAACTCACGGAGGAAGGCCATCGTCTCGAAGGGGTGGACGGTGCTGAGGAGTCAGTGCGATCGGTCTTCTCGTGGTCCCAGGCGCTGCCTGATTCGTGGGCTCAGGCATTCCGGCTGTTGGGTCTCCATGTCGGTCACGAGATCGACACCGACGCAGCAGCGGCCCTCTTCGGTACAGGTCCCGCGGCATGCTCTGCTTGTGCGATCCGTCGGTACATGCTGGGCCTTACTCGACCAGCGACGTCCGTGAGTGCGAGGCGATGGACTGCACGGAGCTCATCGGGCTGCAGCTTGATAGCGGCGATTTGTTCGTTGGTGAGAACGCCACCGTCGAAGATAAACAAAATGGTCTCGCCCCAGACACCATGGCGCGGCTTCCAGTCCACAACCAGGAGCCGCCCGATCGGAAGGTCCGGTCCAAGCTCTTCCCGGACTTCGCGGACGCAGGCATCCAGCGGAGCCTCGTCAGCCTCGACCATGCCACCGGGAATCTCCAAGGTGGGCTTGTAGATCGGCTCGGCCATGAGGATTCGGCCCCGGCTGTCACGGAACAGTGCGCCGGCGGCGACACGTTTGTACGGCAGCCTTGCGGCAATCCCCGGATCGAACTCGACCTCCGGCTCACCTTCGGCCGCCATGTCCTGCTCGAAACTCACCGACACGCCACGCCCTCCGAGACCCGCTGGCTACTCCTCATCGAGGCTAACGCGCCGCCGGCGAGGTCACCCGAGTTCATACTCGACTGTTCACCATCAACGTCACCCATTCGGCTTTGCAGTGAGCCATTGTGCTTCGGACCCGGGTTCGTAGCCAGCGTGGGGAGTTACGCCGGTTCTGGCGGCAGGTGAGGAAGGTCGAAGGTCGTCCGCCGTGCCTGGCCGGGTGCCTTCCGGTACCTGGCTGCACTGTCCTGCTTACCTCTGGCAGAAGCGTGCCGTGTTCTCGTGCTGAGGAGTCGGTCACAGCCACAGCAGGGTGACCATGGTACCCGCGGTCAGGTACGGCCCGAGCGGGATCCGGCTCGTCAACCGGCCGCGGAACAACTGCACGACGCCCCAGACTGTCGCGATCCCCCACGCGACGACGAACCCCTCAACCACCGATCCCCAACTCCGCGCCCCGAGCGTGAGAGCGATGAGTCCGGCGAACTTCAGATCCCCGAGTCCGGTATCCGTGAACAGACACAGCAGCAGGAACAATCCGAGCACTACCCCGGCAGCCTCCACCGCCCTGGCCATCGCCGCGTCGTCGCCGAACCAGTAGGCGTTGAGGCCCAGGAGCGCCAGGATCGCCGGATAGGACGGCAGGGTGAGCCAGTCCGGCAGCCGCATCACGGCGATATCGATCGCTGCCAGCAGGGTGCCGACCATTGCGAAATAGCCGTAGACGATGAACTGGTCATCGCTATTCAGCCGGACGATCACCAGGAACAGTTCGACGTCAATGCACGCCAGGGCGGCGATCCACCCCCAGCGTGACATGCGGACCCGACGCCGTCCGCCATTCGCGACGTCGGGCTCCATGCCGCGATCGATGTAGGCCTCCGCGATCTGGTCCAACGCCGAACGGGTCGCGGGGGCCAGCTCCGACACCTGGGTGCCGGCGCTTCGTGCCTGTACGAGTGCGTCGGCCAGGCGGCGGGTCTGCGGCGAGGCGTTCGCAGCCCGCGACAAGAGACGGTTCGACATGTTTCAGGGACCCCTGCGGTCTCACCCGGCGGTCCGCCGGCGGTGCGATCCGGTATCAACCGGAGGACTGAGCCACCGTAGAAGGGGCAGGCCGTGTCCTGACCGGAGCAGCTGCCGTGTCGTGCAGGCCGTTACACGATCGGGTGAACCCATGATCCACCCGACAACGGGTGGATGAACGCGAACGACGCGTCTGCCGAGGCCGACGGACATACATCCGCGATCCTTGGGCGGCTGCTGCCGGACGGCGGCGACTTGGCCGACGCCCCGCAGGCGCAGAGACAGGACCGCGTTCGAAAGCAGGATCAGTCCACGTCGCTGAACTTCGACCGTCCGCCCCGCCTCGCAGGCCGCGCACGGCCCGTGGTGTTGTCGTCGCAGATCTGTACTCTGATCAGACCAGTGTTTCGCGGGGCGGCGACGCGGTCGAGGGGGCGGATATGGCGCGGGATGGTGCTGACTCCGAGGTGGTGCGATTCTGGCGGGCTGTGGAGATGTTCACCCCTCCGCCGATCCGCGATGAGCCTTCATGGGACAAGAAGGTGTTCAAGCTCGACATCAACGAAGTGCCGCCCTGGCATCCCGATCATCCGCTGGCCCGGATTCGGATCGATCCGGGGAAGGTTTGGCAGCACACCGTCTACGGCGGAGTCTTCGGGTTGGAACGGCTCCGTGACGTCATCGTCAGCGTCTTTGGGGACGATGCGCGCTACCGCGACGAGCGGCTGACCGGATCCTCCGCGGTGTTCGCGGTCTCGCTCAACGCGTCGGGTCGGCTCATTGACGGGTCCGAGGTGCTCTCGGCCTGCGGGTGGGCGGTCGGCAATACGCTGACAGTCGGTCCGCGCCGCCGGGCTTGGCTGAGCAGCGTCGACTGGGACACTGCGTGCGAGCAGTTCGCAGAGCGCACGGCGGCTCTCGGCGGCCCCGCGATTCCCGGGCTCGCGGAGAGCGAAGCAAACGATCTGACCGGCCGCATACGTTCGGCCGCGGCTAACGCGGCGAGTACCGGCGTGACCGCGATTGCTACGCCGGCCGCGACGTCCATCGCCGGGCCACTGGTCGGCGGGGCGGTTGGCAAGGCTGCCGGGGTTTTCGCGAAGAACGTCATCGAGCCGGGCGGGTCGGATTCCATGGATGACTTTGACAAGTGGATGAGCGGAGAGGAAGAAGAAGAGGCTCCTGACAAGCGCCGGCCGCTGACCGTCTTCGACCTGTTGGAGCTTCTCGATGAGCAGTGCGAACTGCTGGACATCGCGGAGGCGCTAGCGCCGTCGGAGATCTGGGTGGCCAGCAAGCTGGTTCACCGTAAGAGCGAGGAATCCGCCGACAACGACTTCCTCAACAGTTTTATCCTCCGCGACCTGGAGCGTGTCCACGGCGTCTTGGCCAAGGGCGACACGACGGCGACATTGAAGGCGTTTCTCCGGCCGGTAAGCGCAATCGACTTCCACTCCCGGGTCGATGTCCGCCAAGACCCATACACCGTTCTCGCTGAGGCCGTTCCTGAGAACACTCCGGAGGGCCGGTGGGTCACCAACGCTGAGCACGCGTTGGCGTTGAGCCAGCAGTTCGCGGTGAACCGGCTTCTGGACCCGGCGACCGAACGGTCTGTACCGGTGTTCGCGGTCAACGGACCGCCCGGTACTGGCAAGACGACGATGCTGCGCGACGTGATCGCGGCGCTGGTCGTCGAGCGGGCGACGAGGCTGGCAGCCTTGACGACACCGCAGTCGGCCTTTGCCGGCCCGACTCTGACGTGGAGCACCGAGTCGTGGCGCAGGTCGGTCCGGCCGCTGCGCCCAGAGCTGACCGGCTTCGAGATTGTGGTGGCTTGCGCGGGCAACGGAGCGGCAAAGAACATCACTCACGAGTTCCCGGGGCCGGACGGGATTGACGCTGCCTGGCGCGAAGACGCGCGCGACGTCGGCTACTTCGCTGACGCTGCATCCATCGTCCTGGGACTGGAGGAAGTCGAGCCGGACAAACAGGCCTGGGCCGCGGTTGCCGCCGCGCTGGGGAAGATGAGCCTGCGCAGGGAGTTCAGCGAGCGCTTCTGGTGGGGTGTGACGGCGAAAGAGGAAGTGGCAGCGGAGCGGGAGCGACGCAAGAAGGTCCCCACCGGTTTCGGACTCGGCGACATTCTGTCGCAGCAGAACAAGAATGGTGAGCGGATCGATTGGAAGGCAGCCGTGGCCCGGTTCAAGGCCGCGAAGGGTGCAGTGGACGCGTTGACCGCAGCCCGCCAGTCCGCTGCTGACGCCGCGGCGACCATCGGGGAGCACGACTCGCGACTCGCGAACCTGCACCATGCCATCAGTCAGCTCGACGAGGAGATCGAGCTCGCACGACCCGGAGTCGGGCAGGCGAAGATCGACGCCCAACTCGCCCAGGCCGACCTGAACAACCTCATTGAACTGAGAGACCGGCACCTCCAGGCCCAACCCAAGTTGTGGATAACCATCTCAACTCGGGGCAAAGCCGGGCGGACATGGTACGACCAAGACCAAGCCCTGGTGGTCGGCATCCACAACGCTGACGCCGTTCACGAATCGAAGCGAACGGCCGCGCGGGTTGCGACTGGCAGGTATGCGGAGCTTCATCGACGGCGAAACGACCTGGTCGATCAGCATGCGAACGCCTCCGTCCAGCTCGGTCAGGCCGAAGCCCGGTGGAAATCAGCACTGGAACACTGGCCAGGCTATGTCCCGACCGCCGACGTGATGGCCGACGACCGTCGCCGCGAACTGCTGGCACCGTGGAACGATCCCGAAATCGCTGCGGCCCGCACCCACCTGTTCCTAGAAGCGCTACGGCTCCACAAGCAGTTCCTGCTGGCCACGGCTGGAACCATGCGCCAGAACCTCCAGGCGGCCTTCGACCTCGTGACGGGCAACGGGCCACCGGACATCGCCGCGGCGACAGCCAAGGCAGCCTGGCAGTCGCTGTTTCTGGCCGTCCCGGTGGTCTCCACGACGTTCGCGTCGATGGGCCGGCTGTTCTCCCACCTCGGATCCGAAGACCTCGGCTGGCTGTTCATCGACGAGGCCGGTCAGGCCACGCCGCAGAACGCCGTGGGCGCGCTGTGGCGCGCGAAGCGGGCGGTCATCGTCGGCGACCCGCTTCAGTTGGAGCCGGTCGTTACGATCCCGCACACACTGCAGCAAGCACTACGCGAGCACTTCGGCGTGGCCAAGGAATGGCTGCCCGGCTGGACCTCCGTCCAGACCGTCGCCGACCGCCTGGCGCCGCACGGCACCTACCTCGAAATTGCCACCCGGGACGGAAGCGCCGAACAGACCTGGGTCGGAGCCCCACTGCGAGTGCACCGCCGCTGCGACGACCCGATGTTCACCATCAGCAACGACATCGCCTACGGCGGCGAGCTCATGGTCAACGGGAAGCCCCCGATCGCCCCGGAGAAGGACCCCTACCTCGGGCTCCAAGGTAGCCGCTGGGTCGACGTCCAGGCGGCGGCCGCTGGCAAGAGCAGCTGGATTCCCGAGGAGGGTGAGAAGCTGCGGGAGATCGTCGGATACCTGCGACGCAGAGGCGTCGACCTGTCCCGAGTCCGGGTCATCACCCCGTTCTGCGACGTCAGGGACGGCGTCAAGGCGTTGAAGCTCGGCCTGACCGTCAACGACTCCGTGGGAACGATCCACACGATGCAGGGCAAGGAGGCCGACATCGTGTTCCTGATGCTCGGCGGCGGGAATCAGGGACAGCGTGCCTGGGCCGCCGAGAAGCCGAACCTGCTCAACGTCGCCGTGTCGCGCGCGAAGCGAAGGCTGTATGTCATCGGCGACCGCGACCAGTGGATGAAGCTGCGGTACTTCAGCACCCTCGCCGCCCAATTGCCGGAATCGCCGAAGACGAACCAGGCCCGGAATAACTGATGCCACGCACCGACGACACAACGCCGAAGAGGTCGCTGGCCCTCCACAGGAGCCTGTTCGCGGAGCTCCCACAATTCGACAAACCGCTCCAGCGCGCCATCGTCGCCGCCGTCGAACGCTTCGAGCAGCACTCGCACGCCGGGTTGCATCTGGAGAAGATCGCCAGCGCCCGCGACCCGCGGATCCGCACGATCCGCATCACCGAGTTCTGGCGCGGCGTGGTGCTGACCCCCGAATCCGGCGGCTCGCACCTGCTGCTGTGGGTCTTGCCGCATGACGAGGCGATTTCCCGGGCCAAGCGGTACCGGGCCTCGGTCAACAGCGTCGACGGCTCGCTGGAGATCCGCGACGAAGCCATCCTCGACCAGTTCACGCCCGGCTTCCAGGCGCAGGCCGAACGTTCGGAGCGGCGGCTGTTCGCGCACGTCGGCGACGCCGACTTCCGGCGGCTCGGCATCGACGACGACATCCTGGCCACCGCGCGTCTGTTGACCGATCTCGACCAGCTGGACCGGGTCCGCAGGTCCATGCCGGCGTCTCAGATGGACGTCCTGGAGAACATCGCCTTGGGGATGACGGTCGAGCAGGCGTGGAAGGCGCTCACCGATGGCGAGGCGCTGAATGTCGACCCTGCGGACCTGGCCACCGCGTTGAGCCGGTCCAGTGGTGAGGTGGCGTTCTTCGACGACGCCGAGGAGCTGCGGGAGGTTCTGGAACGTCCCTTCGCGGCCTGGCGGATCTTTCTGCACCCGGCGCAGCACCGGGTGGCCTACCGGGCCTCGTATTCCGGTCCTGCGAAGGTGACCGGCGGCGCCGGCACCGGCAAGACGGTCGTCGCCCTGCACCGCGCGAACCACCTGGCCAGCCGTCCCGGTGTCGGCCCCGACGAGATTCTGCTCACCACCTACACCCGGAACCTCGCCGCGGCTTTGTCGGCGAATGCTGACATCCTGATCCCCCAACAGCATCGGACGAAGGTCCGGGTGGTGAACTTCGACAAGCTTGCCAACGAGATCGTGTCCGCGGCGAACGGGAAGCCGCCGGTCGTCCTGAACCGGGAGGCGGCGATCGGGCGCTGGCGCGACGCGGCGCTCAGGGCGGAACCCGGCGTCGCCCAGGAGTTCCTGCACGAGGAGTACGAGGAGGTCGTCCTCGCCCAGGGCATAGAGACCTGGGAGCGGTACGCCGCCGCGCAGCGTCACGGCCGCGGCACTGCGCTCGGAGCGCAGCAGCGCAAACCGATCTGGGACGTGATCCAGAAGTATCGCAGCGACCTGCGTCGCGATCCCCGGCGTACCTTCCTCGAGGTCATCCATGAAGCGGCCCAGATCCTCCAACAGCGCGAGGTCAAGCTGTTCCGGCATGTCATCGTCGACGAGGCGCAGGATCTCCATCCGGTCGTGTGGCGGATGCTGCGGGCCGCCGTGGCGCCCGGCGCCGACGACCTGTTCATCGCCGGCGACGCGCACCAGCGCATCTACGGCAACAAGGTCTCACTAGGGTCGCTAGGCATCGTGACGGCCGGGCGCTCGGCGAAGCTGCGGATCTGCTACCGCACGACCAGCGAGATCCTCGGCTACTCACTGCGGATGCTGGGCCACGACGATGTGGACGACCTCGAAGGCGGCTCTGACGACAACCTCGGCGTCCGCTCGGTCCGGCACGGCGTCCGGCCGACACTGTGGAAGTCTGCGTCGTCCGAGGAGGAGACGGCCAAGCTCGCCGAGCAGATCAGGGACTGGGAGAAGGCTGGCACACCGCTGCCGAGCATCGCGGTCGCGGCGCGGACCAACTCGATCGTCGTCGAGACGCTGATCGCGCTCGCTCAGGCAGGAATCAAGGTCACGCGCCTGGACAGCCAGAACACCGAGGGCGACGGTGTGCGCATCGGGACCATGCACGCCTTGAAGGGCCTGGAGTTCAGCCACGTCGTGTTGGCCTCGGTCAACGCCGACGTGCTGCCGGCCCCCTGGCTGTTCAAGCAGACGGACCGGGATCCGGCGGCCGCCGCCCGTGACCTGCACGCGGAGCGCTGCCTGCTGTACGTGGCGAGCAGCCGGGCCCGGGACAAGCTCGTCGTGTCCTGGCACGGCCGGCCCAGCCCGCTGCTGGACTGACAGTGTGCTCAGGCAGCAGCCGACGCCGAGCGCCCGGCCATGTCGGCGGCGATGCGGGCGATGTCTGCTAGCAGTCGCTCCGGCGGCTGGTCCAGGTCGAGCGCGTGTTGCACGATCCGGATCCCGGCGTTGCGGACCACATGCTCTGCCCGAGGCTCGTTGCCCTTGGCATAGACGAGGTGCCCGACGTCCAGGCCGAGGGTGGTGCAGTAAGCGAGCAGCTGATACAGGTCCGCGTCCGGGAAGCCGGCGGACTTTTCGGCCTTGTACTTGGCGTCGGCGACGCTCAGCGGCCGGCCGGAGTCTGCGTACCACACCAGATCCGGACGCATCCGGACCGCGTCGGCGACGTCGAGGAAGTGCGTGGCCTGTGCCTTTGACGTTCCGCCGTGCGGTTGCAGCGCGGCGGCCAGGGCGGCGGTGACGAAGTCCTCGAACAGTTTCGCGGTGTCGAAAATGAAGCCGTCGACGGTTACCGCGCCCTCCAGAAGCTCGACCGAAGCTCCCCGCAGTACCAGCTCGGCCAAGTACAGCGCCGACTGGTAGCGGACATTCAGCCGAGTGGGTTGCCACTGCGGCACACGGTGCCCGCGAACCAGCGGCGTCACGGTGGCCAGCCGGGCCCGCAGACGAAGCAGCCGAGGACGCACCGGCCCGCCGGCCCCCGGAAGCCGCAGCAGCCGTTCTGTGGCAGCGGCCAACAGCTGGTTCTCGGCGATGTCGGTCGTGAACTCGTCGAAGGCCACCTCGACCGGGATCTGCCGCCCGAACCGCCGCCGGATCTGCTCGGCCTCCAGGACCCGGCCCCGGACGACGAGGGCTGACTCCTCGGTGTGTCGATAGCCCTGAAGAAGCCCTTGTCTCAATGCGCGGTCGGCTTGCCGTTCGAAGGCGTGGGCGAGCGCGGGCAGCAGCTCGCTCTGCTCGGCGACTTCGACCTGGTCATCGCGCCAACCCTTCGGGTTCTGGGCGTAACCGAGCAGGAAGAACAGCCGCCGAATCGGCACCTTCGGGGCGATCCGTAGCTCGATCGGAGCGCCGCCGGCAACCGCGATCCGCGCCACGCCGACCTTCGCCCTGGCTCGCAGCCGCCACAGATCCTCCTGCCAAAGGTCAGGTGTGGCGTCGACGAGCCTCGACGCGGCGAGCGCCCGCCCTTGGGCGGCGGACAGTCCGTGCGTCGTCGGCTCGCCCAACTCGATCAGCTCGACGCGTCCGACCAGATCGACGCGTCCGACCAGATCGACCGACCTGGGGCGAGTCACCCCGACGCCGCTTCGTCGTCGCTCCCGGCGTGGGTCGCTGACGCCGCGCCGGCTTCCAAAGCCTCGGCCCTGGCAAGTGCCCGGCGCAGCGCTGGCAGGCCGTAGCGATTACCGATGTCGACGCCTTCGCCATAGTGGTGTTCCTCGAGTAGCGGCAGGATCTTTGTCCGCCAGGCCCGTTCCAAGCCGCCGTCCCGGTAGACGCCCTTCTTCATCAGGTAGGACGGCCCGATCCGGAAGTCCTTGTCATCGATCCGCCGGTTGAGCTCGTCCAGCAACAGCGCGGGCTCGAGGTCATGTCCCTCCGCGACGAGCCAGCGCCGCAGCAGTCCAGCGGTCGGCTCGGCGTCCGGCGACAACTCGACGAAGGAGAACCGTCGCCGCATTGCCGCGTCGACCAACGCGATGGAGCGGTCGGCAGTGTTCATCGTCCCGATGATGAACAGGTTCTGCGGCAAGAAGAACGTCTCGGTCGAGTAGGTGAGACGCACCGACCGCTTTCGGTACTCAAGCAGGAAGTACAGCTCACCGAAGACCTTCGCCAGATTGGCCCGGTTCAGCTCGTCGATGATCAGGAAATAGGGGACATGGCGGTTGCCCTCGCGAGACGCGCGCTCAGCGATGTCCCGGAGCGGACCTGCGGTCAGCCGGAACGCCACCTCGCCGCTCTTGTCGTCCTCCCGGGGACGGAAACCCTCGAAGAAGTCCTCGTAGGCATAGGAGGGATGGAACTGCAC
This sequence comes from Catenulispora sp. GAS73, assembly GCF_041262085.1. Lineage (NCBI taxonomy): Bacteria > Bacillati > Actinomycetota > Actinomycetes > Catenulisporales > Catenulisporaceae > Catenulispora > Catenulispora sp. GAS73. The sequence goes on along the minus strand of NZ_JBGCCM010000013.1, from coordinate 24,196 downwards.
CAGTTCGACGTTCTCGGTGCCGCCGGCCAGGTGCTCGGCGAGTGCTTGGGCCAAGTATGTCTTGCCAGTGCCTGGTGGCCCGTAGAAGACGATCTGCTTCTCGTCTTCTAGGAGTTGACGGACCTCGGTCAACCAGAGCAGGTCGACATGCAGCCGCTCGGCGACGTCCTGGTCGAAGTCGGGGAGTTCCAGCTCCCGCAGCGGCGAGACGGGAAGTTCGACGGTCTCGGCCGCGGCCTCGACGCCTACCGCGTCGTCGTCGAAGGGCTCGGTCCGCAGGGCGTCAATGAGGTCTGCGACGCCGGTCAGATCGACGACCTCATGCTGGTCCGACAGCCGGGCCTGGACGTCGTCGGGAAGCCCGTCGAAGTCGAACGAGGCCGCGGCCCACTCCACGGCACGGCGCAGGTTCGACCTGCCGCCGTCGGACGCCATCTGGATCGCGTCGCTGGAGATCGTGCCCATCCACACCTGGCCGCCGGAGATGGTGACGACGGTGTGGCCCGGCTTCATCCGAGCTAGGAAGGCGTGGATCGCCTCGGTGAGATCGACCTTCTGGTTGTAGGTCGCCGAGGTGTCATAGTCCTCCTCGATGCAGGAACGGATCATCTCCTTGGAAGGGAACCCATCGATCCCCGAGCGGAGGCGCGACGCCGACAGCGAGACGAACCCGTCCGGCAGCCACATCCGCGTGACAAGGTCGAGGCCGTTGACGTTCGAACCGCGGACCAACCACGCGGCCGTCCTCGGCCCCTGCCAGGAGACATCCATGAAGTCTTGGAGTGGTCGGCCGTCCGCCGTCTGCCAGCGAGCCAGACTATTGGCCGCACTTCCGGTGACGAACTCTGCGGCGGCGCCCGGCGATCCGAAGTCAAGATCTCGCGTCGTCTCTAGACAGCCTGGATATGTGCCGGACTCCACGAGGTCACGTGTGAAGAGGTCCTCGTCGGCGTCGATGACGAGCATCTCGGTCTCATAGGTAGGCAGCGCCAGTCCCATGTGGCGGACCGGCGAGTGAGCCGTGAGGATGAACCTCTTGCTTCCATTGGTGCCGCGCTCGTCGAGGAGACGGCCGAGCGCAATCGGACCGTTGTTCGGCAGGCGCAGCTGAAACTCTGGATATTCGGGCACTGCTTGGCTTCCCCTTGGACTTGAGCTAATGACGGACGGGGTGGCGAGGGCCTTCCCCGGGCGGTGGGTCGAGGATCGTCTGGTATACGGTGCCGGTCGCGATCGACGCTGCCATGGCGTCGTAGACCTCGAGGATCAGGTCCTTGGTGCGGAAGGTGCCGTAGGTGGCCTCGTCGTTGCGCTTGACGAGTGGGAATGTCTCCATGATGTAGTTCACGTCGTCGCGCTTGATCCCGTACAGGTGGAAGAACCCGGCATCGAGTTCGGCGCGGAGCCTGAAGCGCCGTTCCTCGTCCCAGCGGAACGGAGCTCCGGTATCGCCTAGATCGTTGGCGAAGGGCTCCATGGCGAAAGCGGTGTACACAAGCTCGAGCACGCGAGGGGTGACAAATATGGCGTCTATTTCTTCAGGCGGAGGCGCCGCTATTTGGTTGAATATAAAATAGCCGAGCGAGAGCCCGCTGATCTTCTGCCGCACAACGTAGTCACAGGCGAATGACGACAAAACGGACTGAAGGAAATGCGCTCTGTCCTTGGTGGTTATCAGCATGAACTTGTGGCCGACGGCGACTCGCGGAACGGCCATGGTAATCAAGGTGCGCTCATCCGTGGCTCGACAGACATCCCGCCATCCCAAGAACCACGGATCAAGCCAGCCCTTCTCGGCCAGCCTCAGATCGAGGTCGGCCTTCGGGATCCAGTAGCGGGGAAGGACCGAAAATTCGGGATCGGACTTCTCCGCAGCACTTGCCCGAGGCAGTACACTATCCACCCTTTCGGTAGACCGGTTTCGATAGTCGCCAAATCGGAAGTCGAAAATGCTCACCATCTTCGCTTCGTATAGAGGTATCATTTCTTCGACATCTCGAATGAAAGCGCTTCCGGAGAGATCCCAGCCATCGCGCTCGAGTTCATCACGAGTTCGAAACCTGCTGGAGTCCGTGGACATATCGAACATTCGCAAGAAAGCGATGCCCCATGGATTGCTATGGTCAGACTCTCGAAACAGGACTGGGAAACGCCTGTAGATATCGAGAGTGATGTCCGCGTCGCGTCGGGTTTTAAATGTCGGGCAGGTCCCGGTATTCGGATTGAGGAGTCGGATCTCGCGAGGTGATAGGCTGTAAACCCGATCGCCTTGCGACAGTTCATCGGGAATTCCGATATCAAATGCGAATCGCGCCTCCGGTATTGGTGAATCTAGTCCAGCAAAGGCAAATAGACAAAACCTCACATCACCATGCCCGACGCCCCTAAAGAGGCCCTTATTATTTCTGAAGCCGTAGACGTGGATAAGCTGACTGCTGGCAATGATTTTCTCAATGAAGGGTGCTGTAGTAGCATCCGTCGCGATGCCACTCGGGAGAACCATCCCACATCGCCCTGTAGGGCATATTACGCTTCTAGCAACCTCACCGAATATCGCGTAGGTGTTAATATCACCTCGACCCGTCAGCGGATATCTATCGGATTTCCGCACGACATGGCTCTCGCCCTCAGCCCGCCGCTTCGCAGCGCTGAACTCGCCAAAGAGCTCGGGCCGGTCGTTCGCCAGCCCGGCAATGAGCCGCTGTCGGGCCGCCGCGTTTGGTGCTGTGGCGACCTCCACGTCGCGCGTGGCGAAGAACTCCTGTTCCTGAAGCTTGATCCGCTCCCAGGGCGGGTTGCCGAGCACACAGGAGAACCCGCCGGACCAGCCGGTTTGCGGATCGACCTCACTGCTCCCGCTGACCTCGAAGATCTCCGGGAATTCGAGGTGCCAGTGGAAGAATTTGTACTCCTCGCTGAGCCGCACGACCTCGTCGCTGCTGGCCTGGGGGATGCCGACCGATTCGACGTCCTCCAATGCCATTAGCTTGCCGTGGGTGATCGGCTCCGGTGCGTCGGGCGTCTTCTTCCACACGAACGCCGCGCACCAGGCGTCGGCGACGTTGCGCGCGTGCAGGTACTCCGGCGACTGCTCCAGCGCGCGGAACTTCGACGACTGCAGGTGCACATCCCGCAGCGTCTCAGCCGGTCCGCCGGTGATGCTCCGGAATCCGCGCGCGAAACCGGCATTGGTGACCTTGATGCCCTCGTCAATGTCGAACAGCGTGTGCTGTCCGCTGCGTTCGCGGGCGTTGAGCTTCTTCAACTGGGTGACGAACTTCTTGTCGTCGCCTTCGATCGCGGTGAACGCCGTGTCCGGGATCCCGTCGGCCAACAGTTTCGGCGTCACCCCTAGCAGGGAGTTGCCGTGCTTGATGTGCGCGTCGAGGAAGCCCAGGGGTTTGCCCGGCTCCAGCGCCTCGAGCCACAGCGATACCTTGGCCAGCTCCACGGCCATCGGGTTGAGATCTACTCCGTAGATGCTTCGCGCGGCGACTTCGCGCAGCGCGTGCCGCGTGGCCTCGATCGTGGGCTCGGGGCTGCCCTCCCGCACGGCGGCGAGGCGTTTGGCGATGCGACGGGCGGCGGCGACGAGGAAGTGTCCGGAGCCGCAGGCCGGGTCGCAGACCGTGACCTTCAGTAGTTCGGCTTCGATGTCGCCGTTCTGCTCGCCGCATTTCTGGGCAGCATCGAGGACCGGGTCAAGCGCCGATTCCAGCAGCACCTCGATTAGCGCCGACGGGGTGTAGTAGGAGCCGGTGATCTTGCGGGCGTTGCCGGCCAGTTCGGCGAGGGTGAACTCGCGGGAGCTGGGGTCGTGCCGCGGGACGGATTCCAGCAGGGATTCATAGACCGAGCCGAGTTCCTCGGCGCCGAGGTGCCGGTAGTCGACGACGCGGTTGCGCTTGGCCGTGGTGTCGTGCACGACCGACAGGGCACGTATCGCCTCCAGCAGTGGTTCGTTGCCCAGCCATGCATTGGTCAGGGGCCGATCGTCTTCGGTGTCCTCGAAGATGCCGCCGAGGGCCGGCAGGCCGAGCTGCGGGAGTCCGCCCTCCTGGCCGACGCCGCGCAGTACCAGCAGCAGCGCCTCCCACAGGTCGCTGTGCGCGCTGCCGCGCACGCGCCGTGCGGTGCGGCGCAGTCGCGCGGTGGAGTAGTACTTCTCGTAGCGCTGCCGGGCGACCGGGTCGGCGTCGGCGGGGATGAGGACGTCGCGGTCCTCGGCGACGAACAGGAATAGCAGGCGGTAGACCAGGCGCAACAGCGCGTGGTGGAAGTCGCGGACGTTCAGGTTGTCGCGCAGGTCGGTGTTGTCCGGATCGGACAGAAAACCAGTTCCCAGGGCCTCAATCGCCTTCTTGACGCCGACGCGCAGCTGCTCCAAAGCCCGGGTGCCGTCGTTGATCGCGGCGTTGCGCCAGGTTTCCAGCCAGCAGGAGGCGGCTGATTCGGAATTCTCCCGCAGTTCGAAGCGCGAGACGTGCAGCAGCCGATAGAGCAGCACGAAGTCACTGAACAGTTCGCCGTCGAAGATGGCTTCGAGGTCGAATTCGACGTAGGAGGCACCGATCAGGGAGGTGGAGTCGCGCAGGAGTCGCAGGACCTTGCCGTTGCTCAGCAGTCCCCACAGGTGGGCCGAGGAGCGGTTCAGTAGTTCCTGCATCTGCGATTGCGGCGCGGTGCCGGCTGCTCCGGTGACTCCGTCGATCCGGCGGTCCGCGTCGGTACCCCAGCCGATCAGCTGGATGGGGACGTGTTCCCAGCGGTGGGAGATCTGAAAGACGCGTGTGGTGTCGTTCGAGATCAGGTTGGTGGCGCCGAGCGGGGTCAAGCGACCGTAGCCGAGTTCGGTGAACAGCGGCAGCAGCCACTGTTGGATCGCGATGCCAGTGGGGTCGGCGGCGTCTCGGCCGAGCTGGTCGCGCAGCGCCTGCCAGACGCCCTTGAGGTAGGACCAGTGTCGCGCGGCTTCGTCTTGGACCGTAACCCCGCGTAGCGCGATGTGGTAGTCACCGGCAGTCGTGCCCTTGAGATCGCGGTCGCGGCTGTCAGCTATTCGCCGGAGCATGTCGGCCGGGAGCAGGCCGCCGACGGTGTGGACGGCCGTGGTCACAGCATTTCGAGTGGTCATGGTGGTCAGGCCCCTCCGCCCGGCAGGTACACGTACGCGCCCAGCACGTCGGCGGGTTTCTGCGCGATGACCTTGATGCCGCCGAGCCGGCCGCGGACGGCCTCGCGGACCCGGCGGTGCGACTCGCGCAGCTCCGCGGCGAGCTGATCGCCGCGTTGTTCCAGGTGGGGAACCAGGTCGGCCAGGTTGTCGATGACGCGGCTACTGGCAGTCTCGGCGAGTTCGGCGGCGGTGTTGCCGCTGGGTTTGGCGTCCAGCAGCGCGGCGGCTTGCGCATCGTCCAGCCACACGGCCTTCGCCGGGCTGCCTTCGAAGGCCAACAGACGGGCGTCCTCGGCGACCAGCTGCTGTTCCTCGCCACGCGAGGGCAGCGTCAGGTGGAATCGGTATCGGACCAGCAGCAGCGTGGTGCGCGTCGTGACGTCCCGAGTGGTGATGACACCGCTGCGGCGGGCGGGACGCTGCCATTCCGGCAGCGCCTTGTCTAGCGCCGAGTCCAGGACGAAGCGTGCGACGGCTCCGACCGCGGGGTCGGTGCGGACCAGCGCGATCTCTCCGCGCGGGACGGCCGGGTTGGTCCGCAGCTGGACATCCGGGCGCTCCTCGCCGCGGCGGTCGCCCAGGACCGCGCGCAGGGAGTCCCGAAGCCCCATCGGCAGCGGGGACGTCGTGGCGGTGAAGTCGCCCTCGGTCTCGGCGCCGGTGACGTCCGCACGCAGGGCTGTCAGTGCTTCGCGGACGAAGCCGCGTACCTCGCGTGTTGTGCCGAGGGCGTCCCGGACTTCCTTCACCTCGCGGGCGACGTCGTCGGGGCGGATGGTGCCCTGCGCATAGCGGGAGCGAGACTGGGTCTCACGTTCGGCGGTGGAGTTCCAGTCGATGTCGAGTTGAGCGGCCTGGTTGTCGAATTCGAGCTCCAGCATCGGCTGCTCAGCCTGGTCGCGCATCAGCAGCCACTCAAAGATGGCGTTGGTCACCGACTCCGAGGTCTCGTCCGGCACCGGCACGGAGACGCCGGTGGCCTTGCGGATCTCCCGGTGCTTCTTGACCAGGATCTCCAGCACCTTGCCGTCGATGCCGTTGTCGTCGCCGAAGATGGTGATGACGCGGACGTCGGGCGAGCGCTGCCCGAAGCGGTCCACGCGGCCTTCCCGCTGCTCGTGCCGGACCGGGTTCCACGCCAGGTCGTAGTGGATCACGGCGTTGAAGCTGTGCTGGAGGTTCACGCCCTCCGACAGGCAGTCGGTGGCCACCAGCACGCGCCGGGCGGCGGGATCGTCCTCGGTGGCTGCGTGCAAGGACTCGATGCGGTCGATGCGCTGCTGCGGGGACAGGGTTCCGGTGACGGCCTCGACCGTGGAGTTTCGTCCCAGGGCCGCCCCCAGGTGCTCGGCGACGTATTCGGCCGTCGGGATGAAGCGGCAGAACACGATCGGATGGTAGCCGTCGGCCGTGAGGGCCTTGACTTGCTTAATCAGCAGTTTGAGTTTTGCGTCCTTCTCCGGGCTCTCCAGGGCCTTCGCCGACTTCGCTAGCCCGAGCAGCGTCGGGTCACCGCCTTCGGCCGTTCCTGGGACGGCGTCCACGCCTTCCAGCTGATCGCCTTCGCCGGAGTCCAGGATCGCCGGTCGAGCCACCGCGTCGACCTCGGCTTCGGTGCCGGCCGCGACCGTGGCGGCCCGGGTCGTCAGCGTCGCGGCGGCGGCACGAGGGGATGAGGCGAGACTGCGCAGCAGCGCCAGTGCCGACCACCAGTTGGTCCGCACCTCGCGCTGCCCGCTGGCGGTGCGCAGGCGTTCGCGCGAGTAGTCCAGGCAGTGGTCGAACAGGGCGCGGTATTCGCCGGTGAGTTTGTAGGGCTCGTCCTTGAAGAACCGGTCGTCGGGGAACTCGGTGTCCTCGTTCAGGTAGTGGCGGATGTCCGCGCGGCGGCGCTGGATGAAGTGCTGCGCGACCAGTTGCCGACCGGCCTGCGCGCTGCGGTCGACGCCTGCGAGCTTCGGGTCCAGCAGCCCGAGCAGGTTCTGGAAGGCCTCTTCCTTGCCCGAGTGCGGCGTGGCGGTGACCAGCACCAGGTGCCGGTTCGGTGCGGCGGCCAGGTTCTGCAGGAGCTGGTAGCGCAGCTGGCCCTGCTGGTTTCCCTGCGCGGAGTCGGCGGCGACACTGGTGTGGGCCTCGTCGACGATCACCAGGTCGGGGCAGTGGCGGATGAACTCGTCGCGGTGCCGGTGAGACTTGATGAAGTCGGTGGAGACCACGACGTTCCGGTACTTGTCGAACAGCGACTGGCCGAGGTCCAGGCCGCGCTCCAAACCTGGAACCGTCGAGGCCAGGATCAGCTCGGCGTCGATCCCGAACTTGGTCCGCAGCTCGCCCTGCCACTGCTCGGCCAGGGCCGGGGAGCACAACACGGCCAAGCCGTTCGCGTCGCCCTGGGCCAGAAGCTCCGAGGCGATGAGCCCGGCCTCGATGGTCTTGCCGATGCCGACGTCATCGGATATCAGCAGCCGCACGGTCTCCTGACGCAGCGCCATCAGCAGCGGCACCAGCTGGTAGGGCCGAGGTTCGACGGCGATCCCGGCCAGCGAGCGGAACGGCCCGGCGCCGGACCGGAACCCGATGCGCAGCGCGGTCCTCAACAGGCCCGCGGCATGCGAGTCGCCGAGATCGTCGGCGCTCGGCCGCTGGAACTCCGCGGCCCGGACCTGCTCCAGTGCAGGGAAGACCGCGGCGACGTCGTCGTCGGAGCCGCCCAGCGGACGCAACACCAGGAAGTCCTCGACCGACCCCGGAAGCACCACCCAGTCCCGGTTGCGCACGGTGACCAGCGAGCCGATCTCGAACCTCACGATCGAGTGCCTTCCTATCGAGCCGGGGTGCCGAATACGGACGGAAACTTGCCGACCAGCTGCGACCAGTCGTCGTCGTAGCGGACGCTGATCACCAGCCAGCCCGCGTCCTCCAGGCGCTCGCGGGCGTCGGCATCGCGTAAGGATACTGATTCGTAGTCGTGGTGCGGGCCGTCGACGAAGACCGCGGCGTTGATCGACGGCAGCCGGTAGAGGTAGTCGGGTCGGGTGTGAAGGTCGGGCATCGAGGTCTGCGCGGTGTCAGGGAGCCGGTAGCCGCCGGCCCGTAGGAACGCGACGAAGTCGCTCTCCAGGCTGGATTCGGCTTGCGAGACCAACGTGTCCGCGTGTTCGTCGCGGGTGGTACCGGGGCCGGCCGGCGTGACGGTCGCGGAGGCGAAGCGCAGCAGCAGGTCCCGTACCGAGCGGCGGTCGATCTCGTCATGGACGAGCTGGTTGCCGTAGGAGAGCAGGCAGTCATAGCAGCCGCGCTCGCAGGCAGCGGTAACGCGGCCGTCCGCATCGATGGGGCCGCCGACGTCGGCGCCGGTATCGGGATCGTAGTGCGCGATGCGCAGCGCTTCGCGCGCAGCGCGGCGCAGCGCGTCGTTCTCGTGCAGACCCTGGAACCGGCGCAGCACTCCGGCCCCGCCCTCGGAGGCCTCCTGGAACAGAATCCGGTCGCGCGGTCCGGCGTCCGGCGGCAGGAGCTCGGTGACCAGTTCGGAGTCCTCCAGCTGGAACACCGCCTCGATGCCGCGCTCCAACGCGTACATCAGCGACAACGCCACCGGACGCTCCAATGCCTCGTGAAGCTTCAGCACGAGGATGTTGCGGCGGTCCTCCACGAACGGGATCACCTTGATACCGCGGGACTCGTCGACGAACCCGTCCGCGTCGTCGTCGGATCCGCCGCGTGCCAGCTCGTCGGCTTGCTTGGTGGACAGCCAGCGGCCGTCCAGCGGGTTGAGGTGGAAGCCATCGGACTCCTCCTCGGCGGTGCGAGAGTATCCGACGTTGGCGATCCGGATGGTCGCCGAATCGCCGTAGGACATGCGCGCGAGTGGCCCGGAGCTGTCGGCGGCCTCGGCGTCGATCCGGCCCGCGCGATCGCCGTGCGCGGTGAAGCGGAACGAGGTCCGCAGCCGGAAGCCAGCCCTGCGGCGTTCCTCCTCGTCGGAGGAGATCCGCTCCCGGCGCGTGGTGAACACCGTCGAGAGCTGAAGCAGGTTGCGGGTCTTCGCGCCCAGGCGAGTGTCGCAGAACTCGCACAGGTCAAGCCCGGGGCGGGGTGTCTGGTGGTAACCGCACTGCTCGCACCGGTACGCCTCGGTGGTGGTCAGCTCGCCGCCCTCGCTGGGCACCTGAATGCGGGTGACCTGGTAGCGGGCACCCTCATGGTAGATCAAGGCTTTGGGGCCGAACTCCCGGATCGCCAAGAACCTGGAACGCTGGAGGTAGTCGCCCTCCAGGGTTCCACCGCGTCCACTCCCCGGGATGAACGCGGCCAGCGGCAACCTCGGGAACGAATAGCCAGGAAGGAAGCCTTCGGAGGCGAAATAGCGGTAGGGGTTGAAGTCGGACAGCACCTGGTCCGTAGCGTCGTTCTTCAACAGCGATAGCTGCGCCTCGGCATCCTGCCGCCGGCGCTTGGCCGACTGCTGCTCCCGGACCGGCAACGCATGGTCCACGACGCGCCGATGCTGGATCTCCCGCTCGGCCAGTGCCGCGCGATAGAGGTCTCGCCAGCGGTCACAGGCCGCGTCGAATCGGATCGGCGCCTGGCTGACCGCGCGCTCGATCCATGCGTCCTCCCACCAGGACGTCTCCTCTAGCACCTTTCGGACACCAGCCAGGAACGCCGTGGCCCGGACGACCGCTCGGTCCTGATACCTGACGTCGCCGATCGCGTCCGAGATCTTCGGTAGCAGTGGAAGGCTCGGCGCACCGCCTCCCGGATTCGATGAGATGTCCAGGACGTCGGGCATGGCGCTGCCGAGCTTCTCCCCGACTTCGGCCAGCCAGACAGCGTGGACGTGCGAACGGACTAGGTCCTCATTGGCCAAGTCCAGCCGCGGTGCGGCCACCGAGCCAGCGACCATGCGCTCGGAGCGGCGAAAGTAGTACTGGTCGTGGCTGTTGCCGGTCGCGCAGTACGCCGTGACCAGCGCCGGCTGTCCCGACCGGCCAGCGCGTCCCGAGCGCTGCGCGTAGTTAGCCGGCGTCGGCGGGACGTTGCGCATGGACACCGCGTTGAGCGAGGAGATGTCCACTCCGAGTTCCATGGTCGGTGAGCAATACAGCAGCGGTAGCGTCACCCCCTTATCCGGATTGCCGCGGAAGCGTGCCTCCCGTTCCTCACGGACCTTCGCCGGGACTTGCGCGGTGTGCTCGGCGGCGTGCAGACCGCCGAGTGTCCGCGCCACGCCGCTGTAAAGGTCGCGGAAGAACGGGTTCACCCGCGGGGCGGCGTCCGCACCGTGGGTGCGGGTCAGCGGCTCGGGCGCGCCGCTCTGGCCGTCCGCGGCCTGCCAGATGAACTTCTCCGCGTTGATCCGGTAGCCGGGGCCGCCGTGCTCCGGCGGCACCACGACCGACAGCAGGCCGACTTCGGCCAGTACCCGCATGAGAGAGCTGATGATCTGCTGAGCGTCGTCGACAGCCACCCGATCCGGCCAGGCCGGGAAGGTAGTGCGGCGGCTCAGGTACTTGCCGAAACGGGCTCGGCCCGACATCAGCAGATCGGCCCGCGAGCCGCCGGGGCGGCCGCTTCGGGCGAAGGCGGTGCCGACCAGCGCGACCTGTTCCTTGTCGCCGATGGCCCAGGCGTCGTTGAGGCGACGGGAACTACGGACCAGGGAATCGAAGCCGTCCGTGGTCAGGCAGGACACGTCGATGGCCAGGCCCTTGCGCAGCTCGTCGAGCAGGATGGCCGCCACCGCGGCCCGGTTCCCAGGCTCGGCTTCCCGCAGCTGCGGCGCGGCGGATTCCCAGATCGGCTCGTAGGCGGCGATCTGCTCCAGGTCGGCGTACCCGACCTTCAGCAGTCCGGTTTGCTCCAGGTTCGGCATGGTCACGCGCCAGCCGCGCTGCAGATCCACGAACAGGCGGTACTCGATGACGTCCCGCAGCGCCTTGGCCGTGCGGTCCCGCTCGCCGAACATCTCGCCGGGGTTGGCGGCGTACTCCTCGGTCTGGAGTCCGAGCGCAGAGGCCACGTCGCGGGCCACCTGCTCGTAGCGCAGCCCCTCGCCGCCGGCGTTTGCCATCGCCTGATACAGCGCCCCGCGGATCTGCGTGACCTGCACGAAGTCGTTGAAGTGTCCGGCCTGCAGCGACGCGTCCTGGCGGTTGTCGACGAACGTCAGCAGCTTGCGGGCATCACGCGGCAGCTCGGTCAGTGGCATCGACTTCAGCGTCCGCACGATCGAGGAGCTGATGATGGTGGTCGCCGACGAGCGGCCCTCCTGGTTGAGGGAGGCGAGCTTGCCATAGTCACGCTGGCGTGGGGACTCATACGAGACGCCGCAGCGCAGGCAGAACTGGAACGACGGCAGGAACGCCGCACGCAGACCGGAACCCCGGTTCAACTCGGTGCCGAACTCGTCCACCCATGTGGTTCGCGGCAGGTATTTGCGGCGGCTGGGAACGATATCGTCCTGGCCGTCGCCGTCACGGGTCAGCCACGACTCCGGCAGCCACTGATCAGTCAGTATCTGCGCGAGATCGTCCGGCCAGGGCTTGTCGTCGGCGTCTGCGACGTAGAGGTACCCGTCATCGGCGTTGTTGGGCGAGTCGACGGTGCGGCGCGGCCGGTAGACCACGTCACCGTGGTGCTCCTCCCGCCACACCACCAGGTACTCCTGGCCGCACTGCCGGCAGAATGCCACCGGGATCAGCACCCGATTCGATCCGTCCGGGACTGTGACCTGGTAGGTGCGGGTGATTGCGCGTTCGGCTGGCGTCTGGAGGGTGACGTAGACGTTGTCGCCTTTGGACAAGAACTGGTGCAGACGGAAGGCGAACAGTGTGCGGCCGGCGGCATCGCGCGCCTCCGACCCAGCGTGCAGCGTCGATCGGATCGCCCGCTCGCACTCGTCCGGGGCCGCGCCGCTCGCGACGGCCAGCTGAGCGGCAGCACGCGCCACGGTGGTCGGCGCCTTGCGGATCAGCGCCCGCGATTCCGGCTCGGTGTCCAGACCGAATGTCGACTCGATCCAGGCAGCCAGCGGATCGGCCACCAGATCCTCGAAGGAAGTGGGTGGGGTGCGGCGTATTCGGTCGGTGGTCACCGCCGTGGGATCGGCCGTCGCGCGGACCAAGGTCTCGCCGATGACGCGTTCGGCTGGGATGGGCGTGCCGAACAGGCGAGACGCGACGTCCGCCACGACGACCTTGCGGTCGGCGATGGTTCCCTCGCTGGACATCGTCGCTGACGTCCCTACGCACTGGACGTCCGGGGACTGACAGGCGTCACGGACCCGGCGGATCAGCATCGCCACATCCGCGCCCTGCCGACCGCGGTACGTGTGTAGCTCGTCGAAGACCAGGAAACTCAGGCCCTGCGCCGCCCGGATCAGACCGCGCCGCTCCTCCGGGCGGGTAAGCATCAACTCAAGCATGACGTAGTTGGTCAGAAGGATGTCTGGCGGCTGCGACAGGATCGCCTTGCGGTCGTCCTGGGACTCCTGACCGGTGTAGCGGGCGAACGTCACCGGCTCGCGGCCCTCGCCGTACCCGTCGCGTAGGAACTTCGACAGCTCGTTCAACTGCGAGTTCGCCAGAGCGTTCATCGGATACACCACGATCGCCCGGACCTTGCGGCCCGCATCGTGCTCGCGGGCCCGCAACACCTGATCGACGATCGGAACAATGTAGGCCAGTGACTTGCCGGAGCCGGTGCCGGTCGTCAGCAGGTAACTGCCGCCCGAGGCCGCTGCCGCGATCGCGTCACGTTGGTGCCGGTGGAATGTCAACGGCTGGCCGGGATCGGACGCGGACTTGCCGATCCGGAAGATCCGCTCGCATTCCGGATGCAAAATGCCCTCACACACCAGCTCTGAGACAGTGCCACCGGAGGCGAAGGACGGATTGAGCGAAAGCCACGGATCCGGCCATTGCGTGCCCAGATCGAGGTCGGACTGCACCGCCGAGTTGATCCTCTGGTCACGGATCACGACAGACCCGGACGTGAATGCACGGTAGTCGTCGATCAGCCGCTCACGCACGCCAAAGATGTCCACACCACTCCTGTCTCGCCTGCCCGCTCGATCATCAGGAGCCTGGGCGGGAAGTCCCGACCTGCGACCATCAGGAGCCGACCGAGTGGGTGATCGACAGGGGCCAGTCGGGTGGAAAATGACACCCTAGGCAAGACCCCCCTTGCTGTCGGTAATCCTGCCACGACCTGGTAGTGGCGCGGTAGGGGTGATAAAGGTTCTGCGATGTTGCCCGCCCAGCAATCGTTCAGGCCGAGCAGATCTTCGTGAGGGTCGGGGGACGGACTACTCAGCCCGCTGAGGGTTCGGTCGTACCACTTTCCTGAGCAGGCATTCAAAGCCGATTATCATGACCTTGGCATCGCCTGTCTCTGGAGACCTCGTTGACCAGCAGGGTAGGGCACCTGCTCCAAGTGGCCACGCCGACATCGGCGAGAACCGACGACGCCGGCTGGTCGTCGACGTCCGTGACGAGGCGAAGCGCAGCAGAGGTGTCCTTGTTCCCTGAGAGATCTCGCTGAGGGCCTTGGCGTAGGCGGAAGGCTGTGTGGTTGCCGAGTAGGCGACGGGTTCGGAGTAGAACAGCGCCGTCAGACGCAGGACAGCCGCGACGCCCCGTTGACGGCACCTAGAAGATCAGGAACGCGGCGGTAACGAGGAGCCCGGCGGTCTTGGCCGTCCCCACTGAGCTGAGCCGGGACCTGGAGAAGATCAGTCTCTTCTTGAGTGGGCCAGGATTCGAGTTCCTGGTCGGCCCAGGCAGTCACCAAGCCCAGCAGGGGAGCTGGGCCAAGAGCAACGGGGCTACCTACCAATCACCGCGGCGCGCGCGTACCTTCAGACCACTGACTTTCGTGAAAGGGGGGAGCGCATGAACGAGAAGGTGCAGGCCGGCCTGGAGTTTCTGAAGAGATACGAGGGCATTGGATTCGCGGTGCGCGACATCGAGGACGCGCTGGGCCTCGAATGCAACACGCTCGCTTCCGCCTTCAACGTCTTGGAGAAGGACCGCGAGGAAGGCGAGGCGGGCCTGAAACGTGTCGGAGTTGTGCGGCCGGGGAGTAGCCGTGTCTACCAGGGATTCATGTACGTCGTCACAGGACGCACCGAGGGGAGTGAGTTTGTCGTGCGCGGCTTCGGGTGGGCCGAGAAGTGCCGGGTCACGTAGGGGGATCGGTGTCATCGCAGCCAGCTATGCCGCCGCTCTACAGCTCCTGGGCCCAACTTCCTGGCCAAAGCGGACCGCGCCGATTTCCGACGGTGGTGTGCAGCCAAGGCCCAGCGTACGAAGCGTGTCCGGCTGATATCTGGTGCACCGACCATCCTGTCGGTCACCACGGGCGATCGTCCTGGATGTGTTTCTGTTAGTCCGAGGCCGCTGCTGGGGATGCGGATCCCTCGCGATCGAGAAGTCGCCGATAACGGCGGAAGGCAAGCTGGCACCTTGGGACCCCGTCGGGCGGCGTATCGGTAGCCTCGGCCATCGGAAGCCGGTCCTCCTTAAGGGGATGTTCCCCGGAATTGGTGGAGTCTGCACGCTGGACAACCGTCCATCCGGCGCCACTGGGCGTCCTCGCTCGTCGCTAATATCCTCCGAGTTTCACCGGAGGGTCCTGGACCTGGTCAGTCGAGACCGGCTGTCCGATAAGCAGGTTGCCGAGATGCTCGGCATCACCGGTTGGTCCATCCGGAATTGGCGCCGCCAGACACAGCACTCTTCTCGCCACGTCAGATTGAGGCTGGGAAGGTCTAGGTCTCAGAGGGCCATCAGGGTCGAGACGGCTGGGCGCTCAAAACGTGTCCATCAAAGGTCAATGGACAACCGGGCAGGCACGATGTCTACTGTGCGGCTCGCCGGTGCCGTGTCGACGTCTGCGGACTGTAGGTGCATGTTGACGATGTCGAAACCGGAACCGCCGAGCAGTTCGCGGGATGCCTCCGAGACTGCGAGGCATGCAGCGATCACGCCGACGAAGGCAGCGCCGACAGCGGTGCCGGCCACTTGGACCACGCCGCACGGGTCGCGGTGCTTCAGGTCATCGAAGGCGGGGCTGTCGGGCAGATCGGTGCTGTGCTGCGACGAGTCGGCCCATCCGGGGACTTGGTCGCTGTTCTGGTCGGCGGGGAAGCGGCGCAGCAGTATCGCGTTGAAGTCAGCTGGCCCGGCGCCGAGGCCTGTGTCGATCGCGAGTGGCCATCTGATCGCTGAGATGGCCCGGCGGGTGGGGAGGTTGTCGACACCGATGAGGGCGACGTGGGCGTCGTCGGTAGTGATGCGGGTGTTTGCGTCCAGTCGTTGTTCGAGGATGTAAGTGCTGAAGCCGAGAGGGTCGAGGGCTGCTGCGACGATGCGGGTCTTGCGGAGTGGGCCGGGGTGGTGGGGCGTGAGCACGCCGGTGCTGTGGTTGGCGTCCACAGTCTTGTCGACGTCTTGGAGGACGATCGAGACGTTGGACGGGTTGGCATACGTGAGCCATGAGATGACCCATGCGTACGCCTGGCCGAGGTGTCCCAGTCCGACCAGCCACCAGTCGGCCGGTGCGTGAGTCAGTTCTGGACCGTCATCGATGTCGGTTCCGGGTCGCCATAGGTTGATGCGGTATGAGCGGTAGCCGATGTCGCTTCCCGGTCGGGCCTGTACCGCTCCGAACGCCTCGTGTACCCCGATCGCGCCTGCGCTTATCGCGGCGATGACGTTCCTTGTCGAGTCGTTCAGCGTGGGTATCGCAACGGTCGCAGGGCCGACGTAGGAGGTCCAGCCGCTCCAGCCGATGCGGAGCACGACCGCGCGCTGCGCGAGACCGTTGCTCAGCTCAACTGCGACTGGGCCGATGACCACCACCGGCCAGTGCTTCGGCACATTGCGCAGGTCACCTGCCAGGTTGGCACGTTCGGCGGCAACGAATGCGGCGATACTGCGGCCGCGATAGGGGCCGGCCGAGATCAGCGTGTCGCCGTCGGTGATGACAGTGATGGTGCCGAAGGCGCGCGCAGCGGTGGCGATCGCCGTACACAGGGCGGCCTGGCCCGTGACCCGGCGACAGATGTCGCGGTCGGCGACGATGACGATGCCGCTGGAGGCGTGGGTGGCGAGTGCTGCTTCCAATGTCGGTTGGGTGCCGTCGTGGACGCCGATCAGGGCGGTGCGGCTAATCGAGTCAATGTTTGTGATGCTCATTTCTTCCTCGGGTATCGAAGCCGTGGCACGGCCAGGCGGGTGAGCAACCTGCGCCACCAAGGAACTCGCGCCGCGAGAGGACGGACCTCCTCGACGTGGACGATCGCGGCGGCTTGCCCTCCATAGAAGGACGCCCAACCTCCTCCTTGGCGGATGTGCACGCCAAGGTCGACGGCGCTGGTGAGATCGACCGCGAAGAACGGCGCGATGAGCGCTATGTGGTCGTCGAGGGCGACCATCGGGTGGGCGGAGTCGGTGTGGCTTTGCCCGACGCTGCGATACGGGTGGGTGTGGATGTCGCCAACGACGCGGAGGGCGTTGCTGCGGCACAGGGCGTTGAGTGCGGTGTAGCCGTTTGCGTGGAACGTGATCCCGCCGGTCAGACAGTCCGGGTCGAGGTCGTCGTAGTACGCGACGGTGGTCACCGGCTGCGGCAGAGCGTCTGTGGGATGGTGCCGGTCGGTGAGCAGGAACGCCCCGGACTCCCGCTTGCCCTGGCTGCGGTCGGCGAGCTCTCTGATCATTTCCTTGAAGGTCGCGGCGTCGAAGGTCAGCAGTGGCGCCCTCACTGGACACCGCTGATCGGCTCTAGACGCGCGGGGGCGAGTTCCTTGTGCATCTCGCGCAGATAGAACCCGATGGTCCGGCTCCTGTTCCAAGCTCGGTCCCGATGTTGGTCGGCCCAATGGGGGTGAGTGGACAGGCCGATCCGGTCGCAGGCCATGTAGGGGGCGTTCTGGTTGCCCGGCGACCAGTCGGGGCGGAACACTTCCGGGTTCCGGCCAGAGACGGGCCACCGGGATACCGGCAACGGGGCGTTCGCCGCCAGGTCCCACGGCTGTCCCGCCGGCGCGGCCACTGGGTAGTCGTCGACGGTGAGCCGCAGGCCTACCTCCGCGCCGTTGTCGAGGCGTATCGCGACTGTCAGCGTCGGCCAGGCTAGGTCGACGATGCGCCACTGTCCGGCAGTGACCCCGCCGTCGACATCCGCGGCCTCAAGGTCGCAACGTAGACGCGTCAGGCAAGGGTTGCTGTCAGGTTCGGGCATGGTCGTCATCCCTGTGGCCGGACCGTGTGGACGAGGTCGACGGTGACGGCGCACGAATGCAGTGGGACCACTGCGCCAACCGGCTCGGCCAGGTTCAGGTCCTGCTCGGCTTCCGGGAGACGCAGAACCAGATCGGCGGCATCTCCCGGCGGGATGTTGAACGCGTCGATGGCCTTCGCGCGCACCTTCCGGAGATGAGTCGCCGGGTGTGCCTCGATGACCTTCTCCACGCCGCCGTAGGAGACGGTAACCGCGATCACATGACACTTGTGGACGACGACGTGGCCGGGCTCCGCACCGAAAAGCTCGGTCACTGTGAGGTCGATGTCGAGCTCGACCTCGTCACCGACGCGGTAGGCGTGCTCCTCTGCCTCTACGTCCACGATCTCGCGAAGCCGTGTCTGCGGCTCGGTCTCCCGGGTCTGTGCTCCGCCGTTGCCCGCCGCGTACGTGTGGATTCGCATTGCCTGCTCACCCCTCGTTTTTGGGAATAGAAGGCTGACACCCCTTGTTTCATCAAAGTGTCAGTGGCTCAAGTGTGAGGTGTGGCACGTGTTGCAGTCAAGCTTCAAAGCTCTTTCGCTGCGCGGTACGGTGTCGACATGAGCCCAGACAGCCCTTTGCTGCCGTTTCCCGAGCTCGAACAGGGTGATTCGGAGGTTGTGGAGCAGTTCGACGCCGCTGCGCTCGGCCGGCTCCTGAAGGAGCGCCGCGGCCCGCTGTCCCTGAGGCAGGCCGCCGCCGAGGCCGACGTCAGCTTCAGCACCTTCTCCAGGGTCGAGGCGGGGGCCCAGCCGGACCTGGCCACGTTTACCCGGCTGTGCGCGTGGCTGGGAGTGCCGGCCAGTCGCTTCTTCACCCAGGTCGTCGAGCGCGAGGTCTCGCAGCTGGACCAGGCGATCACCCACCTATACACCGACCCGCGCCTGACTGAGGATGCCGCCGCGAAGATCACGTCGGTGATGCGCGACATGTACAACGCGCTTGCGCGCGACGACACACCTGCGCGGCCCCTGGTTGCCTGTCACCTGCGCGCAGCCTCGGTCATGCGCCCAGGTGTCCCCCAAAGACTCGCCGAGATCCTCACCGACATGAACGATGAACTCCGACGACAGGTGGAGGCGGGAGAGCTGTGACCCTGCCGCGAGGCTTCAAGGCCAAAGCAGAACGCGAGGCGCTGCGCCTCCGCAATGAACTCGGGCTACGCGATACCGATGCCCTCAAGGTCGAAGCCCTCGCCGAACATCTCGGCGTCAAGGTCGTCAGCGCCGACCGGCTCATCGACCGGACCCGGCTGGAGGATCTCGAACGGGTCCAGGCATATGCGTTCTCCGCCGCGACCTTCCAGATCAACAACCAGAGCTACGTTGTGACCAACCCGCTTCGCGCACCTGAACGGCAAACCAGCGATGTGGCCCACGAGCTGTCCCACATCATGCTCGGCCACGACCTGACCGAGGTCCGAGAGGTCAACGGAATGCCGTTCCGCACCTGTCGGCCCGACGAGGAAGAACAGGCGACCGCCTTCGGCGGGACGATCCTGCTGCCCCGCACCCTGCTACTCGACGCGGCCCGTCGCAAGCTGAATCCCGAACAGATCGCCGCCCAGTACGGAGTGACCGACGAGATGGCGCGCTTCCGGTACAACACGACCGGCGTCGCCAAACAACAAGTGCGCGGCTCCCGGACCACCAACACCTGGGGTGCGAAGGCGTAGAGAACGGGATAGCCGGACAGCCTGTCGCAAGATCATCCGTGCGGCAAATTGCCGCACGGGTCGTCATCCACCGACATTGACTCGACATGCAATGTTTGATTCAACACTCTAACCTCGTTATAGTTTCGCAACTTGTTAATGTCGAGTCCCACGCGCTCACGAACACGTTTTCGAAACCTCCAACTCGGGGGCGCCTTTCCGCTGGTCGAGGCGTCGCGGCGCAGCTCGGGCCAGTCGTCTGGCAAGACTCGATGAAGGGCTCTGTCTCACTCTGCGCTGTTGTTGATCTAGGTCTTTCCGTGATCACGAGCTATACCCGAGCTGATCATGGTCGGTGTCGGCCCAGCAGCCCGACAGGCCACCCGCGCGGGCTGCGTCGACCGGGGTCAGGCCCGACGACCGTCAGGGCGGCGGTACGGTGACACCGACAGGGCCGGTCGTGCACGTCGCACCCCGTGGGTCCCGGTGGCGTTCGGCCGCGGCGCGTGCGGGCCGACAGGCGCGATCGGTATAACTGCGAACCGCGAACGGCGGCCGACAGGGCGGCCCGCGCGGCCCGACGAACGAGCACAGACAAAGGCGGCCGCGGTCCACCAGGCAGTTCCAGCATCTGCAAGCAGACTGGTCGCGGCGGTTCAGGGTGATCCCCGCGACCCATATCGGCCGTCGCGATACTGACTCTGGCGATGAGCGTGGAGACCGAACAACACGGTGCGCCCAACCACCAGCGCATCGATGACTGCGTCGTCCGCACAGCCGCCTACGGCCGGCCGGGGATCCGCGCCGAGGTCTGTGTCGCGGTGGTGACGCCTATCGACGCTGGTGCTGGGTTCGGGGTCGCTTCTGGGTCGCTCGTCCCCAAGGGAGGCGACATGGTCCATGGGCACAGCGTGGTCTGGCTGCCTGACGTCGGGCTCACGGTCGACTTGCGATCCTCGAGGCGACGAGGCGTACACACTCAACTGCCGCCCTGCTGCCACGCCGCCTCAGCCCGCACGGGATTCGACCAGAACCTTCGCGTCCAGCGCGTCAGGCATGTGACCGATGGTCTGGAGGTCAGCTTCGATCAGGTAGACCTCTGCGTTCCCGTCGATGGCGAGGAAGTACCTGAGTCCGCCGAACGTGCCGATGGGAAACAGGTCGCGTTCCATCAGCCCGCTCAGCTCGACGAACCGATCCTCTTCCCCACTGCACAGCATCGGCTCCAGATCGAACCGTTCACGAGTTCGCTCCAGTCCAGGGCCGTTGTTCCCTACGTCGAGCCCACCGAATCTTGATAGGAATTCCTCCGTAGCCGGACTCATGATGCAGTCCGAGGACTCGAAGTGCGCGCCAGGCTTCGACATCGACGGAGCGCCGTGGCCGCCAACTGGCGTCAGTCAGCGTGGCCAGCGTTTCGGGGGGGGAGAAGGCGGACACCGTGGCCTCACTCAGTTGCAGCAAGGATGAACACCGGTGTGGTGATCGAGATGGTTTCGGGCCGGGAGGTCCGAGGCTACGGGCCGGCGGGGCCCAGCCGTGTCTCGATTAGTGCCATCGCAGCTTCTTCCTGACCGTCTAAGCACTTCGCATAGACATCCAGCAGCATCTTGACGCTGTGGCCGGCCCATTCCGCAACCTGTGCAGCTGCCACCCCGGCGTTCAGCCAAGTGGAAACTGCAGCATGTCGCAGATCGTAAGGCCGCCTGCCCAGTGGCGACCGGACTTGAGGCGGGGTGAGAGCTACGTTCCGTGCGGCGTGCCAGACCTTGTTGTACGAGGAGTAGATGTATGGCTCGTCCCGAGTGTTACGGAACAGCCGGCCATCATCGGTGACGCCGAACGCGGCGATGTGCGCCTGCAGGTGCCTGACCAGTTCGGGATGGGCCGGAACGTGGCGTTCGTCGCCGTCCTCGCGGTGCTTGAGAGATTTGCGTTGGTGCCCGGTCCCATTGTCAGTCCACGCTGGTCCTGTGTAAGGCGTGGCGCCATCCAGGGTCAGCCATCCCCATCCCGATTCCGGCAGCAAGCAGTCGTCGATCCGGAGGGCCATGATTTCGCTGGGCCGCAAGGCCGCAAAGTACATGGTTGCGAAGAACGCGACCAGTCGCTTACCCTCAGACCCTTGAGCGGTGACAGCGTCCAGAAGAGCCCTGGCCTGCTCTGGGTTGACCACGCAGCGCCGGTCGACGCCCGCTGTGCGCCAGGTGATGGCTTCTTTGATCCGGTCCATCGGATTGCGGTCGAGTAGCTCCAGCTCCACGGCGTAGTTGAGCGCGGAGACGAGCACCGAGCGCTTGTTCCGGCGGGTCTTCGATGAATACGGCCGACCATCCAGCGAGGTCAAGGTCGTCGCAAACGCCGCGCGAGCAATCCGGGGATCTAGCAGGTCGGTCAGCGGGCGTGAGTGTTTTTCGATCCAGGCGATCGCGTCGGTGTACTTACTTGGTGGAGGTCCGGCTTCCCTGGCGGTCTTGTTGAATGACCAGCTCGCCAGCGCACGGAACAGCGTCCTGGGGTTGGGTGCGCCGACCTCGCTCGTGACGATGCCCGTAGTGACGGTGGCCAGGCACTCCGCATAGCTGCGACGCGAACCGCACTGTAGGAATGGCCACTTCATGTCGTTGAACTCGATCGCGTGCTGGTACCACGTCAGCTCCCGCTCCTCGACCGGTTGGGACACGGGTGCGCTGATGACTGTGTCGAAGTAGGTGCTCGTGGCAGCTCTGGAACGCGTCGAGGCTGGCCACGAGGTGATCTCTTGCTTTGTCATGGGCGAAACCATGACGTTCGTAAGTATTCGAAGCAAGGTGCGCGTGACATAAGTAGGCCAAACGGGGACTGCTAGGCAGCGTGGCACATGCTGACCCCGAACCTTCAGGCGAAGAATCCTGATCGTAGGATTCTGTGACAGGCTTCTTGGATATGATCTGTGTGTCTTCTATCGGCGGCCGCGTCAACGGGCAGTTCGCGCCTGGCTGTTCGAGGTGTAGGTCGTTACGCCTCATCCCTACCTGTGGCTGCGCCCGGTCCCGACTGGGGGCTGAGCCCGACTCCGACATGGTTACGTCCGGGGAAGACCATCTGATCGGCAACAGCGAGGTGGGTGACGCGCTCGGGCGCCACGACTCCTGAGCCAAACGACTACCCATGCTGGCCTACGGCCGCGCCGGCTGCGGTCAGGTCTCGGAGGCTTCCACCGGTTCGATGGCTAGGATCCGGTCGAGGTTGAACCAGCGTTCGGCCTGGCGCAGATGGCACCGGGCCAGCAGCGGCCGTGACGAACGCGCAGCCACGACGCACCTTGTGCCAGCGGGTCTCGGCCACCGTCACCGAACGCGGCGGAATATCGTGACGCTACCAGCGGGCGACCCCTGCCGAGATGCGCGGCAACGCCTTCCCGCGGTCCACGCAGCCGGTGAGAACACGTCCAGCAGCGTCGCGTCCGGGACGTCCACCAGCGCCAGCGACGCCCCTGCACTGCCAGACTGCCGACCGGACGCCGTGCGGATTCACCGCGCGGGGGATGGGCGTGGCAGGTCGGTAAACAGTACCGGAGCTTGTGGCTGCGGCGCAGGTCACAGGGATCATGTATCAAGGCTTTTTCATAGCTCCTCAGGTCCACACAACGTATTGGGGCCTTCCAGAGAAGTCTGGAAGGCCCCAATACGTTTCTCTGCGCTACTGCATATGACTGCATGCCCGGACCGGTGCGTTTGTCCCGGGAGTCGTCCGGCTAGATCTGCTCCATGTTCGGACACCTACGTTTCGTGGCGGCCTGCGCAGCCGTCGCCGGCCTGCTGGCGGTCTCCGCCACGACAGCGACGGAGACAGCGGCCGGCGCCGCGAGACCGGCAACCCACGATCCCGGTCTCCAGCAGGAGCTGGAAGCGCTGGTGCACGAGCCCGGCGGCCCACCCGGGGTCATCGTGACCTTCAAGAGTCACGACGCCATCAGCGTCTACCGCGCAGGGGTCGCCGACCTCGCAACAGGACGGCGTCCGGATCAGTACGACGCCATGCGAACCGCCAGCGTCTCCAAGGCCTACAGCGGCGCCGTGGCGCTGACGCTGGCCGGGTGGGGAGTGCTCGGGCTCGACGACACCATCGCACGCCGGCTCCCGACGCTGCCGGCCGCCTGGGGCGCCGTCACGCTCCGCCAGCTGTTGCAGCACACCAGCGGGCTCCCGGACTACTCGGCGGAGCCGGCGTTCCACGACGTGCTCAGCGCGGATCCCCATCACGTGTTCGCGCCGAACCAGCTGCTGTCATTCGTCGCCTCAGAGCCGCTGCGGTTCGCACCAGGTACGCGATATCAGTACTCCAACTCCGACAACATCGCCGTCGCGCTCATGACCGCGGCTGCCACCGGTCGGACGTACGAGCAGCTGCTGAGTGCTCTGCTCTCCACACGCCTCGGGCTCTACAGAACGACCCTTCCAAAGGGCTACAAGATGCCGGCCCACTACATGCACGGCTATGGGGTCCGGGACGGCCAGCTGAAGGACGTGAGCACGGAGTTCAGCGCATCGGCCTCCTGGGCGTCCGGAGCCATCGTGTCGACGCCGAGCGAGCTGAACGCCTTCTTCGCGGCCTACGCAGGCCCTCGGCTGCTTCCAGAGCGCGTGCGCCAGGCGCAGCTGACGTTCATCCCCGGCGGGTCCGAACCTCCGGGGCCCGGCACGAACGCAGCCGGGCTCGGACTCTTCCGCTACTCGACCCGGTGCGGCGTCGTCTACGGACACACCGGCAACACGTCGGGATACACGCAGTTCGCCGCGGCCTCACCGGACGGCACGCGCTCGATGACGTTCTCGGTGAACGCGCAGATCACTCCGAACAGCGATCAGATGGTCTTCGACCAGATGCGGAAGGTCGAGGAAGACGCGGTCTGCGCACTACTCAGCAAGTGACGGCACGCCAAAACGACTCAGGCCCCGAACCGTATGGTTCGGGGCCTGAGTTCTAAATTTAGTCCGGCCGCGTCCTACTCTCCCACCAGGTCCCCCTGGCAGTACCATCGGCGCTGGCGGGCTTAGCTTCCGGGTTCGGAATGGGACCGGGCGTTTCCC